>DFLI01000073.1 GCA_002373715.1 Bacteroidales bacterium UBA3623 | reverse complement strand
TTGTCTTCCACCGAGCGGTCCGTCAAAAGTTGGAAATCCTGGAACACCACGCCGATACGACGGCGCAGGAAGGGGATGTCCCGGTTGTGAAGGGAGGTGAGGTCGAAACCGCAGGCCACCCCTTCGCCGCTAAGTAACTTATTCTCAGCGATAACCGTGCGAATGATGGAGGTTTTTCCGGACCCAACCTTGCCCACAATGTATACCAGATCTCCCGGCATTACGTCCATATTGAGACCGTACAGAACCACGGTCTCTCCGTTCAGAATATCGGCGTCTTTAAAATGGATGAGAGCTTGTGCCATAAAACATCAAATTCGTACAAATATAATCAGAATTTTTCGTAAATTTGTCATGATATAGATCATCCTGCGTCGCTAACGCGTACTCGGATGAAAAAGGCCCCGGCGGAGAGGGGAGCGAAAGTAGTGGAGCGTGGGAAAAACGGAGCCGGAGGAGTGGAGAGCGACAGGGGGAAAAAAGACCCCGGCGGAGAGGGGGACAACGATAGGAAAAACAGAACCATAGAGATAATGAAAAAACTAATCACAACGGTGGCTGTAGCACTTGTGGTGACGCAGGGAGTGCAGGCACAGAACCTGCAGAAAGCTGCCGAATTCTATAAGAGCGGCCTGTATTCAGAGGCCGCCAAACAGACGGAAGGCGCTAAAGGGGGAGACGCAGAGGCCATCAGAACGCTGTCGGCCCTGCAGCTCAAGACGGCCAACGCAGAAAAGATGGCCGATGCCTTCGTGAAGCAGCACCACGAAAATGCGCAGGTGCCGCAGGTTCGCTTCCTCTGGGCTCAGAACCTCTTTGACGAGCAGCGCTACGAAGAGGCTGCAGAGCAGCTCAGGCTCATCAAGCCGGCAAAGCTGCGCAAAGACCAGCGGGCAGAATACCAGTACAAGCTGGGCTACAGCGCCTACAGCTACGGCAGCTGGGACCTGGCCAAGGAAATCCTGCCGGACGCCACCAAGGAATATTCGGATTACAACGCCCCCTCCTGCTTCACGCTGGGCTATATCTACTATGCCCAGAGCAACTTCCCGGAGGCCGAAAAGTGGTTCAAGAAGTGCGTGAACGATTATCGTTTCAAGGAGCCGGCCCAGTTCTACATTCTGGAATGCCGCTTCAACGACAAAGACTACGACTATGTAATCAATAACGGAGAAACCCTCCTGCAGCAAGTATCTGAAGACCGCAAGCCCCGCGTGAGCAGCATCCTGAGCGAAAGCTTCCTGGTGCGCGGCAACGTGGAAAAGGCCAAGGAGTACTACCAGGAAAGCCTGGGCGGTGAACGCCAAACCCGCAGCGACATCTTCCGCGCCGGAGAAATTGCCTACCTCTCCGGAGAGTGGCAGGCCGCCGTGGACAACTTCCAGAAGATGGGAGAAAAGGCCGATTCCCTGGGCCAGATTGCCAATTACCAGATGGGCTTCAGCTACATCCAGCTGCACAACAAGGTGGCGGCCATGGGGGCTTTCAAGGATGCGTCGGCCCAAATGTTCCAGGCCGATATCCAGGAAGACGCCTTCTACAACTACGCCAAGCTGGCCTTCGACCTGGGCAAGGACACCCAGCCCTTCGCGCAGTACCTGAAGCGCTACCAGAAACGCAACGACACCATCTATTCCTATATGGCCATGGCGGCCCTCACCAACCACGACTACGAAGCCGCGGTGGACGCCTACGACCACATTGACGAGCTGGACGACAAAATGAAGTCCAACTACATGAAGGCCTATTTCCTCCGCGCCCGAGAGCTCATGGAAGCCGGCAGCTGGAGAATGGCGGCACCGCTGCTGAAATCGGCCTCCTACTACAGCCCCAAAAAGGACGGCTTCAACCAGCTGTGCCGTTATTACCTGGCGGAAAGCCTGTACAGAGACGGCAAATGGGCCGATGCCCGCACGGAGCTCATAGACCTGAACAATCTTCAGGCGCTGCGTCGCAGGCCGGAAGGGGAGCTCATCCCTTATCAGCTGGCCTACACCTACTTCAAGGAAGCCAACTACGAGAATGCTCTCAAGTGGTTCAATAAATATCTGGAAGGCATAAGTCCCAAGATGGGGGCCGATGCCCAGACCCGCGTGGCGGACTGCTACTTCTTCGCGGCAGACTATAAAACGGCCCTGGAAGCCTATGAGAAGCAGATGAGCAAGTACCCGGAGCGCAACAACCTGTATCCGCGTTACCGCGCCGGCGTGGCCAGCGGCTTGCTGGATAGGAACCGCCGCAAAATCTCCATCCTGGAGCCCGCGCTGGAAGCTTCCACCCAAACGCCCTACTACGGAGAATGCCTCTATGAACTGGGCCGCGCCTATGTGGCCGTAAAGGAAGAGGCCGATGCCATCAAGACCTTCCAAACCCTCCACAGCCAAACCACAGACCCGGTGCTGAAAGACCGCAGCCTGCTGGAACTGGGCATGATTGAGCGCAACGCCGGCCGGAAGGACAAAGCCCTGGACTACTACAAGCAGGTGGTGGCCCGCGGCGGAGAGTTCCGGGAGGATGCTCTCCTGGCCATTGAAGCCATCTACCGCACCAGCAGAGACCCTGACGGCTACCTGGCCTATGTGAACAGCCTGGGCAGCGAGAGCGGCCGCACGGAGGAGCAGAAGGAAGACGTATACTTCTCCAGCGCAGAGCAGATTTTCCTTACCGGAGACTATGCCAAGGCTGCCACCACCCTCCAGAGCTATTTGGAGCGCTATCCGGAGGCTGCCTATGCCGCCAAGGCCAACTTCTACCTGGCAGAATGCTACAAGGAAACCGGCAACAAGGAGCAGGCTATGGACTACTACCAGAAGGCCACCGAGCTGGGGCTGGACGGCGCTCTGGGTGAATCGGCCCTCCTGAATTTTGCCACGCTGAATTACGAAACGGGCCGATTTGACAAGGCCTACGCCGCCTACGATCAGCTGCGGGAAAGCGCCAAGCTGGATGCCAACCGCCACACCGCGCTGGTGGGCCAGATGCGAAGCGCCTATCGCGCCCGCATGTGGGACGATGCCATCGTGGATGCTACCACCGTGCTGAACACCTTCAAAGATGCTCCTCTGGTACGCGAAGCCCGCTATGTGAAGGCTAAGAGCCTCCTTAGCTGCAGCCGCCGTGAGGAAGCTTTCCAGGAATTCCAGACGCTGGCCAAGGAGCCTTCTACCAATGAAGGCGCAGAGGCCAACTACCTCATCATAGAAGACCTGTACAACCGGGCCCAGTTTGAAACCATCCAGGACAAGGTGTATGCCTTCTCCGAGAAGGCCGGCGGCCAGAATTACTGGCTGGCCAAGGCGTTCATCGTGCTGGGAGACAGCTTTGCAGACCAGGGTAACCGCGCCCAGGCCAAGGCCACCTTTGAGAGCATCAAGAATGGTTACACCTCCGAAGGCCCGCAGGATGACGTCCTGGACCAGGTGAACCTCCGTCTGAGTAAACTGAACTAGCTATGAAGAAAGTACTCCTTATATCGGCCCTCTTTATTAGCGCCGCCTTAAGCGCCCAGAATTTGAATCCTGTGGTGGAGGTGACCAATGTGTACGCCCGGGAGGCCACCGGCATTGAGAAGCCCTCGCAGCTGCTTCCGCTGCCGGATTCTGTGTTCAAGTTTAACCTGGACTTTGACTACAGCGTCCAGAGCACGCCCTACAAAGGCGCCTACGAATTTAATCCCTACCTGGTGCAGATGCGCCCTGCCGCCCGTTTCTCCGACGAGCATAAGTTCTATCTGAAGGCCGGCGCCGGTTACACCATGCATCCGGAGCTGGAGCTGGTGTGGAACCCCGTGCGGGCTAACAACTTCAGAATGAATCTGTACGCCTCGCACAACTCCTACATGGGCTATTACCGCAACATAACGGAGCAGGAGCAGTTCTTCGACTTTGACGGCACCAAGTGGGCCGATGGCGGAATAGGCTCCCGCACCACCGCCGGGGCAGACTTCTACTATGCCTTCAAGGGCGGCCAGCTGTCGGCCGATTTGCAATACCGGAATATCCTGGCCACCAATTTCTACAGCCGCCTGATAGGGGCCTCTGCTCCCCAGACCAATATCGCTCACCGGGGCCAGGGGCAGTTGCGCATTCAGAACGCGCCCGGGGCCAAGTTCCTATACAATCTGGGCACCCGCCTGGCGTATTTGGGAGACGGAAACGAGACGGAGTTCCACTCGGTTTCGGATATCACGCTGGGCGTGCGTTTCGGCGGTTCTTCCTTCCGCGTGATCATGGGGGCAGAAACGGTTTCCTTCCCTTGGGGAGACGCCAGTGCAATGGGCGCCAAGTTTGAGGCTGCGCCGCATTATGCCTTCAACAAGGGCCGCTGGAACCTGGATTTGGGCGTGAAGCTCTCCTATGTCTATCGCTCTGAAGAAGATATCTATCCCTATAAGTCCGGCTTCATTTTCCCGGACGTGAACCTTTCCTTCCGCATTTCGGATGCCGCCGTGCTGCAGGCATCGGCCACCGGAGGAGACCGCATCACCAGCTACGACAGCCTGCAGGAAGACAACCTGTACCTGGGCGCCTTTGAGTGGCATCGGGACGTGATTGTAACCCGCTTTAACGTGGCCGGAGGCCTGCGGGGCAGTATTGGAGGCCGATTCTCCTACGACATCAAGGGAGGCTACAAGTGGGTGGATAACGCCTACGGCTGGAGCTATTACTACGACCCTGTCCTTGTCCCTACCATGGTGTATGTGCGGCCGCTGCGCACGGCCTACGTGGAAGGCAAACTGGCCTGGAATTCCGAGCATTGGGACATTCAGGCCGTGGCCAGCTACGGATATACGCCTAAGCCGGACCTGGAGACCGAAATAGCTAAGAATGTGTTTGTTCCGGCTTCGTTCCATGCCCAGGGCCACTTCTTCTACAAGTGGGGTGGCCGCATCAAGGTGGGCGCCACCATTGAGGCCCGCAGCAAGTACCGCGGCCGCGTGGGCATTCCCGCCTATCAGGACCTGGGAATCTACGCGGAATATGCCTTCGGCCGAAAGATGGCTCTGTGGGCCAAAGGAGGCAATCTGCTCAATCAAACCATCCAGAGAACCCCCTTCTACGCAGAGGGCGGAATTTACGGCACGGCGGGCATAAAACTGCTCTTCTAGGGCTTGATTTTTCGACATATTTTTCCTATCTTTGCATGTTATGTTACGCGCGCGCGTAACGGCATGCAATTTTAGGATAATATTGACGAAAAACATGATAGAAAACGAAGAAGCACGCATTGCAGAAGAGCAGTATTCCGCCAGTAGCATTCAAGTTCTGGAAGGCCTGGAGGCCGTAAGAAAGCGCCCCTCCATGTACATTGGAGACATTGGAGAAAGGGGCCTTCATCACCTGGTGTACGAGGTAGTAGATAACTGTATAGACGAGGCCATGGCCGGTTTCTGTACGGATATCGACGTAAAGATCCTGGAAGACAACTCCATCAGCGTAAAGGATAATGGCCGAGGCATCCCTACCGGCATGCATGAAAAAGAGCACAGGAGCGCCCTGGAGGTGGTTCTCACCGTGCTGCACGCCGGCGGTAAGTTCGACAAGAACAGCTATAAGGTGTCCGGCGGTCTGCACGGCGTGGGTGTGTCCTGCGTGAACGCCCTTTCAGACCTCCTTATCGCGGAAATTCACCGCGAGGGCAAGGTGTTCGTGCAGAAGTACTCCAAGGGTAAGCCCATCACCCAGGTGGAGGTAGTAGGGGAGTCCCACGACACCGGTACCACCATCACCTTCCACCCGGATGCCACCATCTTCACCCAAACCACCGTTTACAAGTACGACACCCTGGCCAACCGCCTCCGCGAACTGGCCTACCTGAATAAGGGCATCCGCATCACCCTTACGGACCTCCGTGAGAAAGTGGACGAATTTGTAACGGCAGAGGACGGAGAGCGCAAAGCCACCGGCAATCAGGTATACCGTTCAGACGTTTTCTACAGCGAGGAAGGCCTGAAGGAATTCATCGACTACCTGGATGCAGGTGCCCCCAAGCTCATTCCGGAGCCCATTACCGTTACTTCGGACAAGGTAATTCCCATCGACATTGCCCTCCAGTACAATACCGGCTTCTCCGAGCGCATCTATTCCTATGTGAATAACATCCACACCATTGAAGGTGGTACCCATCTCCAGGGCTTCAAGATGGGCCTTAGCCGTTCCCTCAAGAACTACGCAGAGAAAAACAACCTCCTGGCCAAGTTCAAGGGCGAATTGAGCCCCGAAGACTTCCGCGAAGGCCTCACCGCCATCATCTCCGTGAAGGTGGCAGAGCCTCAGTTCGAAGGCCAGACCAAAACCAAGCTGGGCAACCCCGAGGCTACATCGGCCGTATCCCAGGCCACTGCCGCCGCCATGGACCAGTACCTGGAGGAACATCCCAAGGAGGCCAAAACCATTGTAGAGAAGATTGTGCTGGCCGCTACCGCCCGCGCCGCCGCCCGCAAGGCCCGCGAAATGGTGCAGAGAAAGAGCCCCATGGGAGGCGCCGGCCTGCCCGGTAAACTGGCCGACTGCTCAGATCACGACCCCGAGAAGTGCGAACTCTTCCTGGTTGAGGGAGACTCTGCAGGTGGTACCGCCAAGCAGGGCAGGGATCGCCGCATCCAGGCCATCCTGCCGCTGCGCGGTAAAATCCTGAACGTGGAAAAAGCCGCCCAGGACCGCGCCTTCGAAAGCCAGGAAGTAAGAAACATCTACACCGCTCTTGGCGTTTCCGTGGCCCAGGAAGACGAAACCGGAGAAAAGCACATGGATTTGAGCAAGCTCCGTTATCATAAGGTCATCATCATGACGGATGCCGATGTGGACGGCTCTCACATTGCCTGCCTCATCCTCACCTTCTTCTTCCGTTATATGTTCGACCTTATTAAGAACGGATATGTATACCTGGCCACTCCGCCGCTCTATCTGGTAAAGAAGGGCAAGGAGGAGCGTTATTGCTGGACAGACGCCCAGCGCGAAGCCGCCACCGAAGAACTGGGCAAGGGCTCCGACAAGGGCGTAACCATCCAGCGCTACAAAGGTCTGGGTGAAATGAGCGAGGAACAGCTGTGGGAAACCACCATGGACCCTTCCCGCCGCGTCCTTCGCCAGATAACCATAGAGAATGCGGCCGATGCAGAGAGAACCTTCTCCATGCTCATGGGAGACGACGTCCCGCCGCGCCGTGCCTTCATTGAAGAAAACGCCCATTATGCCAATATCGACGCCTAAGATACCCAAACGGTTCATACCGCTGGTGATTGTTTTCGCAGTCCTGGTGCTACTCATGCCCAGGACCGCGAAATTCAATTATGACTACAAGAAAGGAACGCCCTGGCCGTACGAAACGCTGGTGTCCCAGTTCGACTTCCCCATCCTCAAAACGGAGGAGCAAATGCAGGCCGAAAGGGAGAACGCCGGCACGGTGGTCATCCCTTACTACCGCTTCTCAGAAGAGGTGACATCGGCCGTTATCAAGAATGTCCAGAGCCTGGATTTGGGCCGATGGAACTCGCTGCGCCCGGCCATCGTCACCCGCCTGAACGACATCTACGCCAAGGGCGTGATTTCCGACGGAAAAGTGAAGCTGGACAAGACTGACGGGAACGTTTCGGAGAACCTCATCTACATCCAGAAGAACAAGCGGGCGGTGCAGTACCCCCGCTCGGAGGTGTTCAAGGTGTCCGATGCCAAGGACCATCTGGTGGCCGCCATGGCCCTCAGTTACCCCTCGGTGAACCTGGACTCCCTCTTCCGCCGCTCCAGCGTGTATGAGGCTCTGGTGCCCAACCTGCTGTACGACGCCTCCATGACGGAGCTCACCCACGCCAGCTCTTCAGACTACATTTCGCCCACGCTGGGCTATGTAAGGGCCGATGAGAAAATAGTCTCCAAGGGTGAGATTGTCACCGCCGAGGTGGCTCAGATTCTGGATTCCTACAAGGCGGAATACAACAAGGTGTTCGGTTACGGCGCCCCGCGCATTCTGCTGTATCTGGGCAACACCCTCCTGGCCCTGGCGCTGGTGGTGGTGCTGTACTTCTGCATTTTCTTCACCAACAAAACCGTATTTGACGACAAGAACCGCTATTTCTACCTTCTGTGCGTGTTCCTGCTGGCTACGGTAGTAACCTTCGTACTGGAGCGCACCGCGCCCACAGGCCTTTATATGATGCCTTTCCCGGTGTTTGCCCTGTACCTTCTGGCCTTCTTCCGCAAGCGCCTGGTGCTGCCGGTGTATATGGTTTGCCTGCTGCCGCTTCTCATTTTCTGCGGCAACGGTATGGAACTGTTTGTGATGTATCTGGTGTCCGGCACCGTTACCATTGAAACCTTTGGCTATCTCACCCAGCGCTGGAAACAGTTTGTGAACGCCGCCATCATCTTTGGCGTGGCGCTGGCCGTGTACGGCGGCTTCCGCCTCATAGACGCCGGCAATATGTCCCTGTGGTGGGTAACCACCCTGCAAATCTTCATCGGCGCCATGGCCACCGTGGCCCTGTACCCGCTGGTATACCTGTTTGAGCGCATCTTCAACCTGGTTTCCGTGACGCGCCTGGAGGAAATGGCCGATACTAACAACCCGCTGCTGCAAGAGCTGGCCGCCAAGGCACCCGGCACCTTCCAGCACTGCCTGCAGGTAATGAATATGGTAGACGCCGTGGGCCGCGCCACAGATGCCAATGTTCCGCTGCTGCGCGTGGGCGCCCTGTACCACGATTTGGGTAAGATGATGAACCCTCTCTGCTTTGTAGAGAACGCCACGCTTAACCCGGATGCCGAGAAATACCACGAAGGCAAAACGCCCCTGGAGAGCGCTACAGACATTATTCGCCACGTAGACGACGGCTTGGCCATTGCCGACGAACACCGCCTTCCGGACCAGATCAAGGCCTTTATCCGCACGCACCATGGCACCTCCTGCCCGGCGTATTTCCTTAATAAGTTCCTGAACGAAGGGGGAGACCCGGAGATGGCATCGGCCTTCCAATACCATGGCCAGAAGCCCACTACCAAGGAACAGGTGATTCTGATGGTGTGCGATTCCTGCGAGGCCGCCTCCCGCACCATGAAGGAATTCACCCCCGAGGCCTACGACCGCCTGGTAGAAGGCATTGTAGCCGGCAAGGAGAAACAGGGCCAGTTTGAGGATGCCGATATCACCCTGAGAGACCTTAATCTCATGAAGAGCATGCTCAAGACCTACCTGCAGCAGATTTTCCACGGCCGCGTGCCGTACCCCAAGCGCAGGAGATAGAAAAGTGAGAAATTTTTGCTAACTTTGCGCCCCCTTACGGGAGATGCCCGGTCGGAGCCGGGCATGACGGAAAGAGGAGC
>DFLI01000042.1:17439-24559 GCA_002373715.1 Bacteroidales bacterium UBA3623 | reverse complement strand
CGGTGGGTACCGTTTGGATTGGAGTGGCCACTCCCCGCGGCACCAAGACGGTCAAATACTGCTACAAAAACGACCGCAAGCGCAACATCGAGCGCTTCGCAGCATCGGCCTTGGACTTTCTGCGGCATCAAATCCTTTCAGAGCTTAATTAGCTGATATTAAAGAAAAGAAACATAAATGTTAATCACTATAACATTTATGTTTCATATTTAACGAATATTAATTAACTTGCTTATTTTGAGCAAGTTATAATTCTTTCATACACGGCCATCAAGTTTCCCCCAGAAATCTGGTCTATCTGGGGTTGCGTGTAACCGCGACGCCTCAGTTCTTCCCAAAGGGCCTCGGACTTCGAGATGTTTTCCAACCCTTCGGGGGTGAGCAGGATGCCGTCATAGTCGGAGCCGATACCCACATGATCGATGCCCGCCCACTTCACGGCGTGGTCTATGTGATCGGCCACTTCTTTCACACCGGGACGGCGGACTTCCTTCAGAAGACGCTCCTGCATCCGGTTCCAAGCCTTCACTTTTTCTGCATTGCCAGGCTCACGGATAAAGGCGGCCTCTACCCTATCGGCCTCCTCCAACAGCGCGGCCTCTTCAGGCTTGGTGCCAAAATCGTCCGTCAGGAAACCGGGATTATAATTAATACCCACATAGCCGTTCTTCTCCCCCAGCGCCTGCAGCATTTCGTCGGTAAGGTTGCGCCTATGGCTGCAAAGAGCCCGGCAGCAGGAATGCGTGGCAACCACAGGAGATTCCGACAATTTGATGCAGTCCCAGAAGGTTTGGTCGGAGGTATGCGAGAGGTCTATCATCATACCAAGGGCATTCATCTCGGCCACCACCTGGCGGCCAAAGGGGCTCAGGCCTCCCCAGCGCTTTCCTTCGGCGGCACTGTCGGCAATGGCATTGTCTCCGTTATGCGTAAGAGTGAGGTAACTTACGCCCAGGCGATAGAAAGTGCGCAGCAGCGGCAAGGATTCCTGAATGGGAGAACCATTCTCCATTCCCATAAACAAGGAGATAATCCCCTCTTTCCGGTTCTGGGCCGCTTCCTCGGGGGTAAAGGTAACCGCCGCCACGTCCGGGTTGGCATCGGCCACGTCATAAACGGCCGATATCATTTCCATGGCATAGCGGGTGGCAGCATCGGGTGCCATCTCAGCCGGCGTATACAGCGCGAAAAAGGCGCCATCTACCTTGCCGGCCCGCATCTTGGGAAAATCTACATGCGCCAGCGGGTTATCAATCTCCAAATTCCTCAGCCGGATAAGCTGGGAAGGGGTATCCATATGAGAATCGTATATCATAAGCTAGTCCAATTGCTCCATCAGCGTGGTCCATTCGTCGGTATCGGCGTCCAGGGCCATCTTCAGTTCCAGGTATTCTCGCGTGAGCTCCATGATGTCATCTTTTTCAGAAGGATTGGCCAGCACCGCCTCAATCTCCCCCATCCGGGCTTCCCGCTTAGCAATCTCCTTCTCCAGGAAATTCACCCGGTTCTGGATTTTCCGCTGCTCCTTGGAAATAAATTTCTGCGCCTGGAATTCCCGGGCCGATTCTTTCTTGGCAGCCGGCTTCTCCTCTGCGGGAGCCTGTGCACTTCGCTCCAGCTCCTGCAAAGACTCCAGTTTGCGTTTTTCCAGGAACTCCTGCACGCTGCCCAGATGCTCCTTCACCTTTCCGTCACGGAATTCGTAGAGCTTGTCCACCAATCCGTCCAGGAAGTCACGGTCGTGAGAAACCACAATGAGAGTGCCGTCAAATGACTTCAACGCCTGCTTGAGGATATCCTTAGAGCGGATATCCATGTGGTTGGTGGGTTCATCCAGCGCCAATACATTATAAGGAGACAGCATCAGCTTGGCCATTCCCAGCCGGGCACGCTCACCACCGCTCAGAACAGACACCTTTTTATCTATATCTTCTCCTTTAAAGAGGAATGCACCTAACAAATCTCTCAGCTTGGTGCGAATCTCCCCCACCGCAATCCGGTCCAGCGTACCAAAAACGGTCTCTGAAGGGTCCAGAATGTCTTCCTGATTCTGGGCATAATAGCCGATATGGACATTGTGGCCCAGGCGGGCCTCGCCGGAAATAGGATCCAGTTCCCGCATAATCACCCTCATGAGAGTGGTTTTGCCTTCTCCATTACGTCCAATCAGGGCCACCTTCTCCCCTCTTTTAATCTCAATCTGGGCATCTGAGAACACCACTTTTTGCGGGTAGCCAACCTTTAAGTCAACGCCCTTAAATACCACATCTCCAGAGCGTTCCGCAGGAGGAAATTTTAAAGAGAGCTTGGCATTGTCGCTCTCGTCAATCTCAATTCTGTCCAGTTTCTCCAGCGCCTTGATACGGGATTGCACCTGGTTGCTTTTGGTGGGCTTGTAACGGAAGCGATTGATGAAATCCTCCGTCTTTTCAATCATCCGCTGCTGGTTTTCGAAAGCGGCCGTCTGTTGAGCCAGGCGCTCTGCCCGAAGAGTAACATACTGGCTGTAAGGCACTTTATAGTCGTGAATATGCCCCAGCATGATCTCCACCGTGCGGGTGGTAACGTTATCCAGGAACTTTCGGTCGTGCGAGACCAGGAGAACCGAGCCTCTGAACCCTTTCAAGTAATCCTCGAACCACTCTATGGATTCAATGTCCAAATGGTTGGTAGGCTCATCCAGCAGCAGCACATCGGGGGCCGACAGGAGAATCTTGGCCAGCTCTATGCGCATGTTCCAGCCCTGGCTGAAGGTTTCCGTGTTCCGTCCCAACTCATCTTCCTTGAAACCCAAGCCATAGAGCACCTTCTGGGCCCGGGCTTCCGGAGAGAGTCCGGACTCCAGGACCAGGTGGTCGTTTAATTCATTTAAACGTTCAATTAATGTGCAGTATTCTGCTGATTCATAATCAGTTCTATTCGATAGCTCTTCGGTAATTCTATGGATTTCGTCCTCCATAGAATGGATATGGTCAAATACCGAGAGCACCTCCTGCAGCACCGAATGACCTTTATGATGCTCCATCACCTGGGGAAGATAGCCAATCTTGATACCGGAGGGCTTTTCTATACTGCCCTTGGTAGGAGACTGCTCCCCCGTTATGAGTTTCATAAGGGTAGACTTGCCGGCGCCGTTTTTTCCCACCAAGCCTATCTTATCCTGCTCGCTGATATGGAAATTGATTCCGTCCAGCAGGACAAAACCGCCATAGGCTACGGTAACATTACTGACGGAGATCATTCTTCGGCAGGCACTTTATTCCGGCAAAGCAGAATGGAGAACTCAAACAAACCATAGAGCGGAACTGCCAGGACGAACATGGAAAACGGGTCACTAGGAGTGATTAAAGCAGCTAATATTAAGACAATTACAGCTGCGTATTTGCGCCACTGCTTTAAGTTCTGCCTGGTTACGATACCCAAACTGGAAAGCACCAGAATCACGGTAGGAAACTCGAACAGGATTCCTATCAGGAACACCATGGAGGTGAACAGCGACATATAAGAGCTGAGCGAGATGGTATTCACAATGGCATCGCTTACCGAGAAGTTCACAAAGAACATGAGGCAAACCGGCAGCACCACAAAATACCCTACCAGTACCCCCAGGTAAAACAGC
Organism: Bacteroidales bacterium UBA3623; assembly: GCA_002373715.1. Lineage (GTDB taxonomy): Bacteria > Bacteroidota > Bacteroidia > Bacteroidales > UBA932 > Cryptobacteroides. Next base: position 20,940 of record DFLI01000042.1, on the reverse strand, counting down.
CCGGAAGAGAGGCCAAAAGCTTTTTTCACCGCCTTCTTCTCATGGTCGTACAGCGCCGGAGCTATGAATATCCAGATTTCCCATATAATATAAGGGAAGGCAATCACCAGACCGCACAGCAGCGCCACCTTCAAGTAAAAGAAGAACTGGGCCGACAGGTCTATGTTGATCAGGTCCATGGAAAACTCCACGCCGGGCAGGCGGTACAGAGGGAAATCCGGCCGGGTGGGCCAGAATACCGCCTGGAAAAGCGGCTTAGGAAAGGCCAGAAATACAATAGAGGCCAAGGCAACGCCCAGCACCGAGTGGAACAGCATTCCCCTCAGGGCCTCAATGTGGTCCCAGAAGGACATTTCTCCGTCCTTCTCTGCCACTTTACTTTTCTTCCTTGGAATAGTCTTCCTTTGCAGGAGCGGTGGAATCGATGTCCTTGATTTCCTTTTCCACCTCGTTCATCCCCTCCTTGAAGCTCTTGACACCCTTGCCAAGTCCCTTCATCAGTTCAGGAATCTTCTTACCACCAAACAGGAGAATAATGACGAGCACAATGGCTACAATCTCCCAGGTTCCAATCATCAGCGGATACGTAAGCATACTATTTAGTGTTTATGTGTTTTTCGAATAATTCGGCTACTGGCTCCGGGCAGCGCACCGGCGTGAAGGTCTCCTTATTCAGAAAACCTAAAGTGACCAGACCATCTGCACAAAGGACTCCGTCCTGGTTGTAGACAGCCTGCTTGATGAGCATTTTGGCCATGGGCACTTTGTTCACCTCGGCCGTTGCGGTGAGGATATCTCCCATACGGGCGGGATGACGGAAGTGGCATTCCACCGATACAATGGGAACCAGGACGCCCAGCTCGCTTTCGCACTTTTCAATAGGGAAACCCAACTGCACCATCATCTCATCTCTGGCAATCTCGAAGTAACGGATGTAATTGGAGTGGTGAACCACCGCCATTTGATCCGTTTCGTAGTACCGGACAGGGAAAGTTGCCTTAAAAATAGCCATAACAAAAATGTTATTCGTACTAACTATTTTGTTTTAGTTAGTCTTCTTCAGTGATTTAATCTTAGCTTCCAGGCTCTCAATCTTGGAGAGGGCATCGGCCTCTTTCTTGCGCTCGTTTTCGATGACAGCGGCCGGAGCATTGGCTACAAAGCGCTCATTGGAGAGTTTTGCACGCACTCCCTGCAGGAATTTCTGCTGGTGCTCCAAGTCTTTTTCGGCTTTTTCAATCTCCTCTTCCACGTTCACCAAACCGTCCATCTTCACGAACATTTCGTGGGTGCGGACCATAAAGCCAACGGCCTGGGCGTCTCCAAATTCGGGCAGCATTTCCACATTCACGCCGGCCATCTTCTCGATGAGCGAAACGTTGGGGAAGCTGCTTTCTTTGATAACCAAGTGGAGGTTCTCCTTGGGGGCAATGTTCTTTTGGTTGCGAACGGAGCGCACACCATTCACGGCCTCTGCCACCAGGTTGAAGTTCTCCAGCACGGTCGGGTTGTAGGCCTGGGGCTTGGGAGAAGCAGCATACATGATGGTCTCCCCTTCCCTGCGCTCGGCGATGTCCTGCCACAGCTCTTCCGTAATGAAAGGCATCACGGGATGGATGAGCTTCAAAAGGGCTTCAAAGTAGGAAAGCGTTACCTTATAGGTTTCCGGATCTACAGGCTGGCCATAGGCCGGCTTTATGGCCTCCAGGTACCAGGAGCAATAGTCGTCCCAGAAGAGCTTGTAAATGGCCATAAGGGCATCGGAGATGCGGAACTTGCTGTAATGGTCTTCCACCTGGGTAATGGTTTCGGACAATTTGGCGGCAAACCACTCAATAGCCAGCTTGGCAGCGGGCGCCTGAGGGATATCGGCCACCTGGAAACCCTTTACCAGGCGGTAGCTGTTCCAGATTTTGTTGCAGAACGCAGCGCCCTGCTTAATCTGAGCCTCGTCGTAGAAGATATCGTTGCCGGCGCTGGAGCAAAGGAGCATACCAATTCTAACAGCATCGGCCCCGTAATTATCAATCAAATCCAGCGGATTGGGGGAATTGCCCAGGGTCTTGGACATCTTTCGGCCAATCTTATCACGCACGATACCGGTGAAATACACGTTGGAGAAGGGCTCCTTGCCCATGAACTCCTCACCGGCCATGATCATGCGGGCCACCCAGAAGAAAATGATATCCGGGCCGGTTACCAGGTCGTTGGTGGGATAGTAATAGGCCAGGTCCTTATTGGGTTTGTGGTCCGGATGACCGGGTTTCTCGGGATCGAAGACCGAGATGGGCCAGAGCCAGCTGCTGAACCAGGTGTCCAGCACGTCCTCGTCCTGCTTCAGGTCTGCCATGGTGAGGGCGGGATTCTTGGCCTGGGCGGCCTTCAGGGCCTCTTCGGGGGTAGCTTCCACCACATAAGAGCCATCCGGCAGATAATAGGCCGGGATGCGCTGGCCCCACCACAGCTGGCGGGAAATGCACCAGTCACGGGCGTTTTCCATCCAGTGACGGTAGGTGTTCACGTATTTCTCGGGAATGAAGTTGGTGCGACCGCTCTCTACCGTCTCCAGAGCCGTGGCGGCCAGTTTTTCCATCTTCAGGAACCACTGGGCGCTCAGTTTGGGCTCAATCACGGCATCCGTACGCTCGGAATAGCCCACCGGAGAGATATATTCCTCGGTTTTCACCAGGTTGCCGGATTCCTCCAGCATCTTCACAATCTTCTTACGGGCCACAAAACGGTCTTCGCCCACCAGAATCTGGGCTTTTTCGTTCAGTTTGCCGTGGTCGTCAATAATCTCAAGCACAGGGAGGTTATGACGAAGGCCGATTTCATAGTCGTGTACGTCGTGTGCGGGGGTAACCTTCAGGCAGCCAGTACCGAAGTCCATCTCCACGTAATCGTCCTCAATCACCGGGATTTCGCGGTTGATGAGCGGGATGAGCACCTTCTTGCCCTTGAGCCAGAAGTGACGCTCGTCCTTGGGGTTCACGCAGATGGCGGCATCGGCCATAATGGTTTCCGGACGAGTGGTGGCAATGACCAGATACTTGTCCGTAGGCTTGCCGTTGCCGTCGGAAATAAAGTACTTCAGATGATAGAAATGGCTCTTGGTGTCCTTGTGGATAACCTCATCGTCGGAAACGGCGGTAAGGGCTTCCGGGTCCCAGTTCACCATGCGCACACCCTTGTAAATCCAGCCTTTCTTGTAGAAATAGACAAAGGTGTTGATAACCGCCTCACTCAGGGCAGGTTCCATGGTAAAACGCGTGCGATCCCAGTCGCAGGAGCAGCCTAACTTCTTAAGCTGCTGAAGAATAATGCCACCGTGTTCCTCTTTCCATTCCCAGGCGTGCTTGAGGAATTCTTCACGGCCGATATCCTCCTTGCGGATACCCTGGGCCTTGAGCTTGGCCACCACCTTGCTTTCCGTAGCAATGGAGGCGTGGTCTGTTCCGGGCACCCAGCAGGCGTTTTTGCCGTCCATGCGGGCCTTGCGGA
>DFLI01000042.1:0-17373 GCA_002373715.1 Bacteroidales bacterium UBA3623 | reverse complement strand
ACGTCGTTCAGGGTATTGTTGAGCACGTGGCCCATGTGCAGGATACCCGTCACATTGGGCGGCGGAATCACTATGGTATAAGGTTGTTTTTCATTAGGTTCACTGTGGAAAAACTTGTGGGCCAGCCAGTAGGCATACCACTTGTCTTCCACTTCTTTCGCACTGTACTTTGCAGCTAAATCATTCATATTCTTCTTTATTCCGTCTGGAGATCCTTCACTTCGTTCAGGATGACAATTCTGTTAATCCTACAAATTTACAGAAAAATTGTTAATTTTGCATAATTAATAGACGTCTTATGGATAACAATCAGCCCAAACCCCAGAATCAGATCAGTCTGGAACTCAAACCGGAGGTAGCCAAGGGCTCTTACTCGAACCTGGCCATCATCTCCCATTCCAGAAGTGAATTCATCATAGACTTTGCCACCACCCTCCCCGGCATTGCCAAGCCGGAGATTGGCAACCGCATCATCATGACCCCGGAGCATGCCAAGCGCCTGATGAACGCCCTCTTTGACAACATCTCCAAGTATGAGGCCCAGTTCGGCGTCATCGATTTGGGAGGCAAGGGCCCTCAGGCAGGCGGAAATACCTTTAATCTGGCCGATTTCGGCCCGCTGGGAGGAGGCGGAAATAAGTCGTAGGATGGATCTGAAGAAGATTAAAGCATTCGCCTTTGATATTGATGGGGTTGCCACGAACGGCAGCCTCCTTTGCACCTCGGAGGGAGATTTCCTCCGTATTTACGATGCCAAGGACGGCTTTGGCATTCGCATGGCTGCCATGAACGGATACCCTGTAGCCGTCATCACCGGAGGCAGTTCGGAAACCATCCGCATGCGCATGCAGGCCAGCGGCGTCAAGCCGGAAGACGTGTTCCTTCACTGCAGAAATAAGATGGAGGAATTTACCTTATTCTGTGAACGTTACAACCTGTCACCGGAAGAAGTAATGTATTTCGGGGATGACGTTCCGGATATAGAGGTTATGAAGGCCTCCGGCTGCGGTGTATGCCCTTCCGACGCCGTGGTAGAAGTTCAGAAAGAGGCCGATTGGATAACGGACGCTCCCGGTGGAAAGGGTTGCCTCAGGGAAGCCATTGAAAAGACCCTCCGCAAACAGGGAAAATGGATCTTCGACACCGAGGAATACAAGCGCAAATTCTAATTCCATGGACTTGAGTTCCAAGCATATTATCCTGGGTAGCAACTCTCCAAGAAGAAGAGAATTGCTAAAAGGACTAGATATTGATTTTGAGGTAGATACAAACAACAACTTCAAGGAATCCTTTGGACCGGAAGTTCCCTATGACAAGGTGCCTCGCCTAATGGCAGAAGGCAAGTCTCACGGCTTCCATCGGCCCCTGAAGGAGAATGAAATTCTCATTACGGCAGACACCATGGTCATCCTCCCTCCCGCCGGCAGCAAGCCCGGCGAAATTTTGGGCAAACCCAAAGACCGGGAAGATGCCTGCCGCATGCTCCGGGACCTTTCCGGAAGGGAGCACCACGTCACCACCGCCGTCACCCTGCGGGACGCCAACCACGAAGAGACCTTTGACGTTACCACCGAGGTGTGGTTCAAGCCCCTCTCGGAAGAAGAAATCTCCTATTACGTAGATACTTACAAACCGTTTGACAAAGCGGGAGCCTACGCCATCCAGGAATGGATCGGCCACATTGGCATTACCCGCATAGAGGGTTCCTACTTCAATGTAGTAGGTTTCCCTGTCCAGCGAGTTTACGAAGCCTTGCAAAGATTCGCGTGAACCCTTTCAGCCGCATCATTCTGGACTGGTATTCCGAAAACGCCCGGGATCTCCCCTGGCGCCGGACCCGTGACCCGTATGCTGTGTGGCTTAGCGAAATCATCCTTCAGCAAACCCGGATAGTCCAGGGAATGGCCTATTGGCAGCGTTTCATGGACCGTTTCCCCACGGTAAAGGATTTGGCCGATGCTACCGAGGACGAAGTATTGCGCCTCTGGGAAGGCCTGGGCTACTATTCCCGTGCCCGCAATCTGCACCAGGCCGCCCGGCAAATCGTGGCCCTGGGAGCCTTTCCCAGCACCCTGGGAGGCATCAAAGAGCTCAAAGGGGTTGGAGATTACACCGCCGCTGCCATCGGCTCTATTTGCTTTGACCTTCCTGCCGCCGTGGTAGACGGTAATGTGTATCGCGTCCTGGCCCGGCACTTTGGCATCTCCACACCAGTGGGCACCACCGAAGCCAAAAAGGAGTTTACACAGCTGGCCCAGCGGCTCTTACCCGAAGACTCCCCTGCCCAGTTCAACCAGGGCATGATGGATTTTGGCGCCCTGCAGTGCACTCCTCAGAATCCTGCCTGCCTCACCTGTCCCCTGCAGTCTTCTTGCAACGCCTTCAGGTCAGGCCGGGTAAGCCTTCTTCCCGTCAAGAAACCCGCCGTCCAGGTACAGGAGCGCCGATTCAACTACATCTACGTTCGCTGTAAAGGCTACACCGCCATCCGCAAACGCGGCGCCGGAGACATTTGGCAAGGTTTGTACGAACCGCTGGTAACAGCCCCCACTGCCGAAGGAAATTATTTTTCGGGACGGTGCCCGGTCTTAATCAAATCTGGAGTAAAGCATCAGCTTACACACCGTACACTACTGACAGACTTTTACTTATGGGAGCCGGAAACGCGGACGGAATTACCGGAAGGCTACATTTGGGTAAAAGAAACGGAGCTTGACCATTACGCCAAGCCCCGCCTGTTTGAATTGCTTCTGGAAGCCCTTTAGTCTTCCGGCTCTTCATCGGGCAGCACAATCTGCTTGTACTGGTTCTTGCGCTTGAGCCAGCGTTCCTTGGCGTATTGTTGCATGTCCGTAATGGTGTCGTTCTCGTCTATGATTTCCATTCCCAGAATGGTTTCCATAATGTCTTCCAGCGTAATGATGCCCTGGAAGCAGCCGTAGTCGTCTATGATAAGGGCAATCTGATCCTTGGTCTTCAGGAGGCTTTCCCAAATGTCAGACACGGAGGTTTCCTCGTGGAAGGCGGCAATCTTGCGCTTGATGCTCTTCAGACGCAAGTCAAACTTATCTTCAGCCAGGTTCTCCAAAGCGTCGTAGCGGAGGATATAGCCTGTAATGAACTCCGGAGAATCCGAGTATACGGGGATGCGGGAGTTGTGAGAGAGATCTTCCTGCTTGTAGAACTGGCGGAGCGTCATGGACTCGGGGGCAATGGCGGCCACAATGCGCGGCGTCATAATGTCGTAGGCCTTGATATCGTCCAGTTTGATGATATTCTGGATAACCTTGTTCTCCGAATTGTCCAGCACGCCTTCTTCCTCTCCCATATTGGCCATGGCCGATACTTCCTCGCGGGAAATGCCCAGGTCAGGGTCGTCATCCGAGATGCTGTTGTGCAGCTTATCGATAATCCAGACGATGGGATAGAGCAGGATGACCAGGAATTTCATAATGCGGGCCAGCCACAGGAGGTTCTTCCAACGGGAGGTGCCGATGCTCTTGGGAACAATCTCTGAGAAAACCAGGATGAGGATGGTCATGCAGGCGCTGATAATACCGAACCAATTGTCTCCGGAAAGGAGCGTGGCCTGGTGACCCACTGCGGCGGCGCCAAGTGTGTTGGCAATGGTATTCAGAGAAAGGATGGCGCTGAGGGGACGGTCCGGGTCCTGCTTGAATTTCATGAAAAGGGCGGCGTTCTTATCCCCTTCATCCTCCTTCATGGTAATATAGGAGATGGGGGTGGACATGAGCACGGATTCCAGCAATGAGCACAGGAAGGAAATGCCCATTGTCAGCAGGAGGTATATGATCAGTAGCGTCATCTGCGACTTTTGAACTTGCAAATGTACTGATTTTTCGCGAAATCCCCTATCGTTCACCCGCGAATTCAGTTTTATTTTGATAATTCTTGAAAATGAATTAAATTTATCACAATTTAGTTCCGCCACAGAATATTAAACCCATAACACTCATAAATCTATGACCAAAGAAATCTCCAGAAGGTCGTTCCTGAAAGCAGGAACCGCCACAGCCCTCGGGCTGGCCATGGCACCCAAATCCGTACTGGCCAAAGCCAAGGATGTTCCCCCGCCGCCTATGGACCGTAAACTCAAAGTGCTGGCCGTAGGTATCGGTGGCCGCGGTGCCGCCGACATTGCCGAGGTAGCCAAGACCGAAGAAATCATCGGCCTGTGCGACGTGGACTGGAAGTATGCAGACCACGTGTTCAAAACCTATCCCAACGCCAAGAAGTACTCCGACTACCGCGTCATGTTCAAGGAGCTCCTTCCTGAAGCAGACGCCGTTATCGTAGCCACCGCAGACCACACGCACGCCATCATTGCCGCCGAGGCCATTGCCGCCGGCAAGCACGTGTACTGCGAAAAGCCCCTTACCAGAACCGTTTACGAAAGCCGCCTCCTCACCAAACTGGCCAAGAAGTACCGTGTAGCCACCCAGATGGGTAACCAGGGTGCCTCCGAAGAAGGCGTACGCAAGATTTGCGAATGGATCTGGAACGGAGAAATTGGAGAAATCACCCGCGTAGAGGCCTTCACGGACCGTCCTATCTGGCCCCAGGGCCTGGAGCGCCCCACCGAGAAGGTAAAGACGCCCAAGACCATGAACTGGGACTGCTTCATCGGCCCGGCCCCCATGCGTCCGTACCACCCCATCTACACCCCCTGGAACTTCCGCGGCTGGTGGGACTTCGGCACCGGAGCCCTGGGAGATATGGCCTGCCATATCCTGCATCCCGTATTCGCCGCCCTTAAGTTAGGATATCCCACCAAGGTACAGGGCAGCTCCACCGCCCTCCTCACCGAATCCTGCCCTCAGGCAGAAAAGGTGCGCTTTGTGTTCCCCGCCCGTGACAATATGCCCAAGGTGGCCATGCCGGAAGTAACTGTCACCTGGACGGACGGCGGCATCCTCCCGGATCGCCCCGAAGGCCTCCCCGTAGGCAAGAACCTGAACTACGACGGTGGCTGTGTCATCTTCTACGGCACCAAGGACACCCTCATCTGCGGCTGCTACGGCCGTAATCCTTACCTCCTGAGCGGTCGCAATCCCGAGGTTCCGCACGTACTGCGCGAAATCAAAACCTCCCACCAGCAAGACTGGGTGCGCGCCTGCAAGGAACACCCGGATTACCGCACTCCCAGCGTCTCCGACTTCTCCCAGGCCGGCCCGTTCAATGAAATGGTAGCCATGGGTGTCGTGGCCGTGCGCCTGCAGAGCCTGAACCAGGAACTGGAATGGGACGGCGAAAACATGCGTTTCACCAACATTCCGAAGGGTGCCACCATCCGCACCATGATCCACGACGGCTTCTCCATCCACGACGGTCACCCCACGTTTGAAAACGTATACACAGACCCCGTAGATGCCAACCAGTTCGCGGCAGAGCTCATCAAACCCGTCTTCCGTGACGGCTGGAAGCTCCCGGAATTACCCAAAGACTAACCATTAAAACGAATAACAATCATGAAAAAAGTACTTTTCCTCTCTGCAGCAGCCCTTTTGCTTATGAGCGCAGTATCTTGCAAAAACAATAATAAGAAGGCCGATGGCGTTCCCGCCTATACGGTAGTGGAAGCCCCCCAGGTAAACCTGGACGAGTTCCCGGTAGATGAAGATGGCTACGTAGTTCTGTTCGACGGCAGCTCCACCAAGGGCTGGCGCGGTTACGGCAAGAAGGAACTTCCTTCCCGCTGGACCATTGATGAGGGTGCCCTCAAGTTCAACGGCACCGGTACCGGCGAAGGCCAGACCGGCGAAGGCGGAGACGTCATCTTCGCCCATCAGTTCAAGAATTTCACCCTGGAACTGGAATGGAAGATTTCCAAGGGCGGTAACTCCGGTATCTTCTACCTGGCCAAGGAAGTCACCACCAAGGACGAGAACGGCAACGAGCGTTACGAGCCCATCTACATCTCCGCCCCCGAGTACCAGGTACTGGACAACGCCAACCACCCGGATGCCCTCCTGGGCATTGACGGCAACCGCCAGAGTGCCTCTCTCTACGACATGATTCCCGCCGTTCCCCAGAACCAGAATCCTTACGGAGAGTGGAACAAGGTTAAAATCCTGGTTTACAAGGGCACTGTGGTGCACTTCCAGAACGACGTGAAGGTACTGGAATATCACCTGTGGACCCAGCAGTGGACCGATATGCTGCAGGCCAGCAAGTTCAGCCAGAAAGACTGGCCCCTCGCCTTCGAACTGCTGAACAACTGCGGCGGAGAGAACCACGAAGGTTATATCGGCCTGCAGGACCACGGAGACGACGTGTGGTACCGCAACATCCGTATCAAAGTGATGGACTAATATGCGTAAGTTATTTATTATCACAGCTTTTGCAGCCATGATGGCCATGCCGGCCTGCGCGCCCAAGGATGCCGCTCCCGTGAAGAAGGACATGTGCGTGCAGATGTATTCGGCCCGCAGCATCATCACCAACGAGAACTATGCCGAGGTCCTGAAAACCATCGCTGCCATGGGGTACACCGCCGTGGAAACCGCCAACTATGACGGAGAAAACGGTCTCATCTACGGAGACACCCCCGAGGTATTCAAGCAGAAGGTGGAAGACGCCGGCATGAAGGTGGTAAGCGCCCATGTGTCCCGCGGCCTTTCCCGCGAAGAGTTGGACAAGGGAGACTTCACGGAAGCCCTCAAATGGTGGGACAAGTGCATTGAAGTGCACAAAGCCGCCGGCATGAAGTATTTGGTAACGCCCTGGATTGGCCTTCAGACATCCCTGAAAGACCTTCAGGTATATTGCGACTACCTCAATGAGGTGGGCCGCCGCGTAAAGGCCGCCGGCATGCAGTACGGCTACCACAACCACGCCTACGAGTTTGAGAAAGTGGAAGACAAGGTCATGTACGACTACATGCTGGAACACACAGACCCTGCGCTGGTATTCTTCCAGATGGACGTGTACTGGGCCGTGATTGGCAAGGCCTCGCCCGTAGACTATTTCGAGCGCTATCCGGGCCGCTTCACCATGCTCCACATCAAGGACGAGTGGGAAGTGGGCCAGAGCGGTATGGTGGGCTTTGACGCCATCTTCCGCAACGCCGATAAGGCCGGTCTGAAGGACTTCGTGGTGGAAATCGAGCGCTACAAGCACGACGACATCCTCGTCAGCTTCCGGGAAAGCGCCGATTATCTCCTGAACGCCGATTTCGTGAAAGCCAGCTATTCCGAATAGCATCAGCCGCTTACATTGCTTCTGAAGGTCCGGTTAACGCCGGACCTTTTTTTGTTAAAAAAGGTCTTTTTCTTTATCTTTGTACGATATGAAGAAAGAACAGATCCTCATCCGCATTTCCGGAAAAGACAGAATAGGCCTCACCGCCTCCATCATGAGCATCCTGGCCCTGTACGACGCCCAAATTCTGGACATCGGCCAGGCCGATATTCACAGTACCCTTTCGCTGGGCATCCTCATCCGCATAGACGAGAACGTCTCCGGTCAGGTGATGAAGGAACTGCTCTTCAAAGCCACCGAACTGGGCGTATCCATTGGCTTTGAGCCCATTTCTGACGAGGATTACGAGGCCTGGGCGGGCCGACAGGGAAAGAACCGCTACATCCTTACTGTCATTGGCCGAAGCCTCAGTGCCAAACAAATCCAGGCCGCCTCGGAGGTTATCAGCAACCATGGCCTTAACATAGATGCCATCAAGCGCCTCACGGGCCGAATGAGCATCATGCACCCGGAACGCAACGTCCGCGCCTGCGTGGAGTTCTCCGTTCGCGGCACCCTGGAAAACCGCGAGGAAATGCAGCGATCCCTCATGATGCTGGGCTCCCGCACCGGCATGGACTTCTCCTTCCAGAAGGACGATATGTACCGCCGCATGCGCCGCCTCATCTGCTTCGATATGGACTCTACCCTCATCCAGACAGAGTGCATAGACGAACTGGCCCGGCGCCACGGGGTTTACGATAAAGTTGCCGCCATCACGGAGAGTGCCATGCGGGGAGAGATAGATTTCAAGGAAAGCTTTACCGAAAGGGTGGCTTTACTGAAGGGACTGGATATATCTGTCATGCAAGATATTGCAGACCATTTACCCATCACCGAAGGAACAGACCGCCTCATGTCCGTCCTAAAGACCTGTGGCTACAAGATTGCCATCCTGAGCGGCGGCTTCACCTTCTTCGGTGAATACCTCCAGCGCAAGTATGGAATAGATTATGTCTATGCCAACGAACTGGAAGTGGGAGAAGACGGCAAACTCACGGGCAAATACGTAGGAGAAATTGTGGACGGCCGTCGCAAGGCAGATCTCCTCAAGCTCATCGCCATGACCGAGCACGTGAACCTGGCTCAGACCATTGCCGTAGGAGACGGTGCCAACGACCTCCCCATGCTGTTGGAGGCCGGTCTGGGCATTGCCTTCCATGCCAAGCCCCGCGTTAAGCAAGAGGCCGGTCAGAGCCTCAGCACCATCGGCTTGGATGGCGTACTTTATTTCTTAGGATTCAAGGATTCCCACCTGGGAGAACAAGGCAAATTATGAAGAAGAAAAGGATCATAGCGGCCTTCTGCGCCGTTCTTCTGGCCATCGGCCCCGTATGGGCGGTGTTCAAGGAAGACAACCTGAACCACACGCTCTCCGTGCTCCTGATGGAGCTGAAGGAAACCTACACAGGCCTGATCCGCTTCAGCGGCAGCGCAGACAAACGGATCAAGGAACAGCACCAGCGCCTGGTGGAACTCATAGACGAGTGCAACGAACTGTCGGTGATGCTGTACTCCCAGGCTTCGGACAACACCTTTGACCTGACTTACGCCCTCAACGAGGTCACCAAGCAGTACGAGAGCTTCAAGGGAAACAATACCCCTTATGCCGAGGTAAAGGAGAACCTGACCACGGAGATGGAAAGGTACAACCGCCTGGTGATTACCCTGCGCAAGATGCCTCCGGAGCGTACGGCCGAGGAGATTGTACAGACCCGCCAGGTAACCGTAGCCCTGGATTCAGCCAGTACTGCCCTGGCATCGGCCGATTCGCTAATCCTCTTTGCCCCGGACTTTGCCCGCAACGAGTACGATATGAAGATGGACAGTGCTACCGTGGCGGTGAGAGACAGCTGCCTGTATGTGGCCGAACAGATTGTGGCCTATTACTGGGAGCAACTCAAGCAGATAGACCGGGACAACACCTACTATAAACAGACCGACGAGCGCCTCCGCGGAGCCTATGATTATGCCCAGGAGCGTTATGCGGCCGTCCAGAAGAAACTCTTTGTGCAGGGGCAGGGGAATTATTTCAAGACACTGTCCCGCTTTCCCCGTCGTTTCACCCGTGCCGTAGAAGACCTTCGAAGCCGCTACAGCCTCCATCTCAACCGCAACCAGAAGTCGGTGGAGAGCTCCTGGAGAGGTCCTGTGGTGTACTTCTACTCCTTTATGCTCCTGGTTGTGCTGGGCCTGGCTACTTTGGTGGGTACGCTCATCGTGAACAAGGGCATCCGGCGCACCAAGGTAGGCCGGACCGAGTGGTTTGGCAATCATAAGGGCATGATCATTGCCCTGATGGGTATCTCTTTCTTTGTCGTGTTCCTGTTTGTGATCAGCCACGTCAGCACGAATACCTTCATTATCAGGGCTTCCAGGATGATGGGAGAATTCGCCTGGCTCATCGGGGCCATCTTCGGATCCATGCTCATCCGCCTGGACAAGACGCAGATCAGAGGTACGCTGATAGCCTATATACCCACCCTCCTGATGGCCTTCATCATCATCTATTTCCGAAGCATCTTCATCCCCAACAGCTTCATCAACCTGCTCTTCCCGGGGCTTCTGTTCATCTTTACCATCTGGCAGTACATTGTCAATATCAAGGAACTGGCCGATGAAGACAGCGGAGACATTGCCTTGCTGTGGGTGGGTGCCGTGGTGATGACGGTGGCTACCATCCTTTCCTGGGCCGGAGTGGTGATGGGCTCGTTGCTTCTTCTGATCTGGTGGATCTTCCAGCTGGCCTTGCTGGAAAGCCTCATAGCCGTCTTCGAGCTCCTGGAGCGTTATTACGACCAGTATATCCAGAAGCGCATGGAGGAGTACAAGAAAGAGAACCCTATGATGCCGCTTTCCCACAGTGTCAAGGGCTCCTACATTGCCGTGACCTGGCTGGACGACCTCCTCAAGATGACGGTGAAGCCTTTGCTGTATCTCTGGTCCTTCCCGGCAGCCGTATTTATGGCCTGCAACGTGTTTAACTTTGGCAAGGTGGCCCGGAACATCTTCTTCACGCATTTCATCACGCCCGGAAGTGAAAACACAGGCGGCGGTATAACCGTCTCGCTGTTCCTGATCCTTCTCATCGTAAGCCTGTTCTTTATTTTCCGCTACATCGTGTATTCCGGAACGGCCTTCTATAGGGTCTGGAAGACCTCGGCAGCCATCCGCAAGCTGGGAGAGAACGTGATGTTCAAGGAAACGGACATCAACTTCAACCTGGCCAACAACATCATTTCCCTGATCAGCTGGGGCCTGTATGTGGTTCTGGTCTTCCTCATCCTCAAGATCCCGGCCTCCGGTCTGGCCCTTGTGACCACAGGTTTGGCCACGGGTCTTGGCTTCGCTATGAAGGATATCCTCAATAACTTCTTCTACGGTGCCCAGCTTATGGGAGGACGCGTCCGTGTGGGAGATGTGGTGGAATGTGACGGCATCCGCGGTACCGTGGTGGGCCTGAGCTACCAGACCACTCAGATTGAATCCGTGAACGGTTCCATTATGTTCTTTACCAATTCGGCCCTCTTCAACAAGACCTTCAAGAACCTCACCCGCAACAATTCCTACCAGATAGTGAGTTTCAAGGTGGGTGTAAAGTACGGAACCGACGTAGAAAAGGTCCGCCAGGTTGTGGCCGATGCCCTGGCCCCCCTGATGGTCAAGGACAAATATGGCCGCGATACGGTGGACAAGAAATTCGGCGTGGTGGTCCGTGTGGACGAGTTCGCAGACAGTTCAGTGGTCCTGAACATCCTGGTGAAGGTAACGGTGGAAACGTATGCTTCCTTCCCGGCCAAAGCCCGCGAGGCCGTCTACACCGCCTTCAACGAGAACGGTATAGAGATTCCTTTCCCGCAGGTGGACATTCATGTTATAGACACTCCCGAGTCGCATGCCTAGGGTGTTTTTCAATCCCTTTTCCGGGCTGTATTACATCCTCAGGAGAAAGCCCCGCCGGGCGCCCGTCACGCCCGAAGTGGAGCAGCTGCGCGCCCAGGCCAAGGCTCAGCTGCCTGTTCGCCTGAAGGAACTGGCCGATGCCCACGGCTTCACCTACAAGAGAGTCACCATCAAAAACAATGTAAGCAACTGGGGCAGCTGCTCGGTGCGGGGGAATATCAATCTGAACCTGCGCCTGGTCACCCTTCCCCAGGAATTGCAGGACTACGTGATGCTCCACGAGCTGTGCCATCTGAAAGAAATGAACCACGGGCCCAAGTTCCATGCCCTGCTGGAGTCCCTGTGCCCGAACCACCGAACCCTGGGGAAAGAACTCAGACAGTATAAGTTACCCAGTGCCTAGCGTAGCCATCATAGGAGCCGGAGCCGCCGGTTGTTTCTGCGCCGCCCAGTTACGGAAACGGGCGCCGGAGCTGGCTGTAACCGTCTTTGAGGCCGGAGCCAAGCCTCTGGCCAAGGTGGCCATCACCGGCGGGGGCCGATGCAACCTCACCAATTCCTTCGAGGGCATCCGCTCGCTTTCGGAGGCCTACCCCCGCGGGGAGCGCGTAGTGAAGCGCGCCCTGCAAGCCTTCTCCCAGGAGGATACCATCCGCTGGTTCACCGGGCACGGTGTGCCTTGCGTGCTGCAGCCAGACCACTGTTGGTTCCCCCGTTCGCAAGACGCCATGGACATAGTGCGCTGCCTTCTCAGCGCCATGCAAGGGGCCCATATCCGCCTGCGCACGCCGGTAACTTCCGTCACTCCCGCTGATACCGGGAATCTCCTCGTTAACGAAGAGCCGTTTGACTACGTGGTGGTCACTACCGGCGGAGCCTCGCATTTCCCCTTCCTGGAGGGCCTGCAGCTGGGAATCGTCCCTCCTGTCCCCTCCCTTTTCACCTTCACCATTCCAGACCCGGCCCTCCGCAGTCTGATGGGGCTGGTGGTAGAGGCCTCCATCGGCCTGGCTGGAACATCTTTCAAAGCCAGCGGGCCGCTCCTGGTCACGGACTGGGGCCTCAGCGGGCCGGCCACGCTCAAGCTGTCCTCCTATGCTGCACGCCATCTGGCCGATACGGGCTACAAAGGAACGGTGTGCATCAACTGGCTGGACAAGAGCCAAACCCAAGTTCGCGAATTACTGCAGGAAACAGCTTCCGAGAACCCCCAGAAGCTGGTTTCCACCACTCACCTGCTTCCTTCCCGCCTGTGGAGCCACCTCCTGGGCAAAGCCGCCCTGCGTCCGGATATCCGCTGGGCAGAGCTGGGCAGCAAGGGTCTGAACCGGCTGATAGCCACCCTCACTTCCGATTCCTATCCCCTCTCCGGCAAAAGCAAATTCAGGGAAGAGTTTGTAACGGCCGGCGGAGTGGCCCTCTCCAATATCAATCCCAATACCCTGGAATGCAAACAGCACCCGGGCCTGTATTTTGCAGGCGAAGTGCTGGACATTGATGCCATCACCGGCGGGTTCAACCTGCAGGCAGCCTGGAGCACCGGCTATGTCTGCGCAGAATCCATTATCAGCAGCCTATGAATACCTATCTTCTTATAGCCCTTGCGGCCCTGCTTGCCGCCCTTATCACTTTCCTCATCATGCATGCCCATGAGGTAAAGGCCTGCAATTCCCTGGAGAACGAACTCATCGCTTCCAAGGAAGCCCTCAAGGCCGAACAGGCCATCCGACAGGCCGAGAAAGACTCGCAGGATAAGGCCCTCCAACTGCAGCAGGAAGCCTTTGACAAGCAGCTGGAAGCCGTGCGCAGCCAACTGTCGTCCGAAACGGAAAAGCTCCTCAAACAGCGGGAAGAGGCCTTGCAGCAGAAGGCCGAGGAAACCTTCAAAACCCTGGCCGGCCCGCTGGGCAAGGACCTCAAGGCCATGCAGGAGAGCTTCGACGCCCAGAAGCGCACGCAGGCCGAAGGCACCGCCACCCTCAAAACCGCCATGGAACAGGCTGTCAAGCACCTGCAGGACCAGACAACGGCCATCGGCTCCAAGGCAGACAACCTGGCGCAGGCCCTCAAAGGCCAGAACAAGATGGCCGGCACCTGGGGGGAAATCATCCTGTACAACATGCTGGTGAACGAGGGCATGGAAGAAGGAAGGGATTTTGACAAGGAAGAAACCCTGCGGGACGCCAAGGGCAATATAGTCTACAACGAGGACAGCGGCAAGAAGATGAGGCCGGACTACATCCTTCACTACCCCGACAAGACAGAGGTAATCATAGACGCCAAAACCTCCATGGAGGCCCTTTCAGACTGGTTTGCAGCCCAAGACCCGGCCGCTAAGGAAGACGCCGCCCAGCGCAACCTGCTGGCCATTCGTACACAGATTAAGAGCCTCTCGGGGAAACGCTATCAGGATTACGTGCGGGAAGGCTACAAGACACTGGACTATGTAATCATGTTCATTCCCAATTACGGTTCCCTCCAGCTGGCCAAAACGCTGGCCCCCAACATCTTCCAGGAGGCCTATCAGCAAGGCGTACTCATCACCACGGAAGAGACGCTCATGCCCTTCCTCCGCATGATTCGAGTGGCCTGGACCAATTACGACCAGGTGCGAAACCAGGAGAAGATTATCAAGGCAGCCCAAACCATGGTAGACCGCGTGTACGATTTCTCCAAGGCACACGCCGCCATGGGAAAGAAACTGCAGGATGCCATGGACGAATACCAAACCTGCAGCGCCAAAATCAGCGATTCAGGACAGTCCATCCTGGTTTCTGCCCATCAGCTGTTAAAACTGGGAGTGCCTAAGAACCCTAAGAAACCGCTTCCGGATTCAGAAGAATAAAAGGCATTGCGCAATTTTGAGCGAAGGCAGCGTCGGAAGGGGCATCCCCCAGCATGACGCTGCTTTTTGCGTCTATATCCGGAAACAGGCTGCAGGCCTCATGGAACATGCCCGGGCTGGGCTTGCGGCGGGGATCCTCCTCGGAAACCGCCGTACAGGCCAGAATAAGGTCTATCCGTCCTCCGGCATCCAGCACTTCCTGCATCATGCGGGCGTGCACCTGGGACAGCTGGGCATCGGTCATGATTCCCTTCCCCACGCCCCGCTGGTTGGTTACCAGAATAATATGTTGGAACTTCCGGGCCCACTTGGACAATTCCTGAAGAATACCGGGCATCCACTCCCATTCGCTCCACTCCGTCACATAACCGGGAATATGGCGGTTCAAAACGCCGTCACGGTCCAGGAAAAGAGTATGGGCCGATGTCTGTAAAACAGCCTCCGAGGCCTCCTGCACAGCAAACCAGGCCGGAAGGGCCCACTGTGCCTTCTCAAAGTCTTCGGGAATGCCGATATCTATGAAATACGCGTTGGAAACCCATCCGCCAATCTCTCCTATGGCCGCTCCGGGCTCCAAGACCTCCTTCTCAAAGGAAAACTTTTCCGGCAGGCTGCTCAAATCCAGCCGGCTGCGGTCTATGGCATATACGCCTCCGTTAATGAGGCCTTCTTTACAGTGGGTCTTTTCATGGAACGCCGTAACCTCCAAGGCATCTGCGTGCGTTGGCGTTGCGATAGCGGACACGGCACCGTAGCGGTCGAAGTCATTCATGGGCTTGAGGGCCAGGGTTACGGCGTGGGTAAAGGGCATGGCAGAAAGGTCCACGGGGAAGAAAGTGTCTCCGTTCACTACAAAGACGTGATCTTCCCGGCATTTTTCCAACGCCAGTCTTATTCCGCCGCCGGTTCCCAGTGGCGTCTCTTCTACGGCAAAATCGTATGCAAAGGGCCACTCATGGCCTTCCACATACGAAATAACCTGCTCCCGGAGGTATCCCACCGAGAAGACAATATGGGTTACGGGATACTGGCACAGACTCTTTAGCAGCCAGCCCAGAAAGGGTTTTCCGGCCACCGGAGCCATGCATTTGGGCACCTCGGACACCACGGAACGAAGCCGGGTTCCCAGGCCGCCTGCCAGTACTATAACTTCCATGCTACGGCTCCTTTATCCGTAAACTGGAACGGAACCACCTTGCCGGGAAGCTTGGAAAGGGCCTCGATAACAGCCACTCGGTGCTCCGGCGGTACCATAATCATCATGAATCCACCGCCACCGGCACCGGACACCTTGCCGGAGATGGCTCCGGCTCCCATGGCCACGTCAAAGGCTTCCTGAATCATGGGGTTGGTAATGGCTCCGGCCATCTTCTTCTTGTCTTCCCAGGCCTGTCCCAGGATGGAGGCGAAGCGGGCCATGTCTCCCTGCAGGAGGGCCAACTTCATATCAATGGCGCTTTGCTTAATGCGGTGCATGGCTTCCACCGCCTTTCCTTCTCCGGAACGGGTGGCTTTCTGCTGTTCGGCAATGATGTCTGCACCAAAGCGACTTCTTCCCGTAAAGTACAGCAGCATAGAGCCTTCCAGCTCTGATATAATCCAATCCTTTATGCGCAGCGGGTTCACTATCACCATATCGCTGGGGAGGAATTCCATAAAGTTGAAGCCTCCGAAAGCAGCGGCATACTGGTCCTGTTTGCCACCGGCCAGAAGGAGATCTTTCCTCTCAATTTCGTAGGCCAGACGGGCCAGTTCGTAGTCTCCCAGGGGAATGCCCATCCATTCTGCAAAGCACTTGAGAATGCATACCACCATGGTGGACGAAGTGCCCAGACCGGAACCGGCCGGAGCGTCGTTGTAGGTGGTAATGGAAAAGCCGGGCGAAGGGATGGGGCCATAGTCCCGGATGACACGGTTGTACACGCCGTCTATGAGCAGGGCACCGGAATTCACGGGGCCGGTTCCCAGACTTACCTCTGTACGGACTCCGGCATCGGCCGCATTCACCCGCATCACGGGCTGGTGAAGGGGCTCTATGGAGCAGTAAGCCGCCAGGTTGATGGTGGCATTAAGCACATTCCCGCCGTATAAATCCGAGTACGGGGATACGTCCGACCCGCCACCGGCAAGGCCCAGACGCAGGGGGGCTTTACTTCTTACAATCATTTCAAAATAGCTTCACAAAGGGCATCCAGGGCCGTTCCGTCCTCCTGCTTAAAGCGGCTGCGAATGGTGACCAGGTCCCCGACCAATTCCACTTCTTTCATGGCGCCGAACATTTCCTTCATCACGCGGCCGGCGCTGGGGGCCCAGGAGCCGTTCTCTATGAGGGCTACTTTTCTCTTGGTGTAGCCTTTCACCTGCAGGCTGTGAAGGAAATCGTAGGCCGGGGTGAACAGGCCGGCGTCGTAGGAGCAGGCGGCCACTACCATGCGGCCGTAACGGAAGGCATCTTCCACAGCCTCTGCCCTGTCGTCCCTGGTAAGGTCGCACGTGGCTACCTTGGGGCAGCCCTTGGCTTTCAGCCTGTCGGCCACCATCTGGGCCACCTGGGCCGTTCCTCCGTGGATGGAGGCATAGGCCACAAACACGCCCTCGGTTTCCACACCATAGCTGCTCCAGATATTGTACAGGTTCAGGAAATACTCCAAATCCTTTCGGATAACGGGACCGTGGAGCGGAGCAATAAGGCTTATCTTCTCCCCCGAAATCTTCTTAAGCAAAGCTTGAACTTGGGGGCCATATTTACCACAAATATTAAAGTAATAGCGGCGTCCTTCGCAGGCCCAGTCCTGGTCTTCATCGGCCCAGAAGGCTGTTTGGGAAAGAGAGCCGAATTTGCCAAAGGCATCGGCCGAGAAGAGGGTGCCGGTGGCCAAGTCCAGGGACACCATTACCTCCGGCCAGTGCACCATGGATGCAGCGAAGAACTTGAGCGTATGGGCGCCCAGCGGCAGTGTATCCCCTTCCTTCACCGTCAGGGTGCTGGGGAAAGCCTTTCCGGGCAGGAACTGGCCCAGGAACTTCAGGGCCATGGCGCTGCCCACCAGGGTTATGCCGGGGTACTTGTCCAACACGGGACCAATGCAGGCCGAATGGTCCGGTTCCATGTGATGAATCACCAGATAATCCGGCTGGCGGCCTTCCAGAGCCTCTTCCAGGTTCTTCAGCCAGTCTTCTGCCTTGCGGACATCGGCCGTGTCCAGAATGGCCACCTTTTCATCCATGATCAGGTAGGAATTATAGGCCATTCCTTCAGGCACCGTATATTGGCTTTCAAATAAATCTAAGTGGTTATCATCCACGCCGATGTAGCGGATATCCTTAGTGATTTCTTTCATATCAGTTGCGGTTATAAGTACAAA
>DFLI01000004.1:1376-14899 GCA_002373715.1 Bacteroidales bacterium UBA3623 | reverse complement strand
TAAGTCCCTCGTGTCTACCATTCCACCACCAAGGCGTAATGTGGGAGTGCAAAGATAAGGAATTTAAAACTTCCTTGCAAGACGGGCTGTGCGGGGGCTTCCCAGGAGGCGTACCAGGGCGTCCCACCAGCGGGTGGGGAGGACGGCATGCCAGAAGACCATGGTGAAGGCGCCGGCGGCCACGCGGTAGCGTGCTTTGGGCCGACGGGCGGTGGCGGCCCGTACAATGGCGCGGGTAACCACCGAAGGCGGGGAAGGCATGTGGCCTTCAAAGCCATTTCGCATAGCCTGCGCCTCGTACCTGGCCGGTTCTTCGTAGGGCGTTCCCTCAGAACTTTTTGCCAGGTGATCGGCCGCAATGAAGCCCCAGTCCGTTTTGGTCATGCCAGGCTCAATGAGCACCACATCCACGCCGAAGGGCTTCATCTCAATGCGCAGGGCGTCACTGAAGGCCTCTACGGAGTATTTGGATACATGATACCAACCGCCAAAATATAGCACGGCCTTGCCGGCCACCGAAGAAATGTTGATAATACGTCCCCGGCCGCGTTCACGCATCCCGGGCAGGACCTTCTTGGTGATAGCTGCAAGACCGAACAGATTCACTTCCATCTGCCTACGGCCCTCTTCCAAGGGTACATTCTCAATGGCGCCGAAAGAGCCGTACCCTGCGCAGTTCACCAGTACGTCCAGCGGGCCGGTGGCTGCCAGGCAGGCGTCAATGGATTCTTCAGAGGTAACATCCAACTGCAGGGGAATGACACCGTACTCCTTCAAGGGGTCCATCAGGGCCACGCGTCGGGCAGCGCCGTATACTTCAAATCCTTTTTGTGCCAAAGCGCGGGCGGCATCGAAGCCCATGCCGCTGCTGGCACCGGTAACTAATACTTTCATAATTAATGTAATAAAACGCCGAAGCCGGGGCGGCGGAGAGGCTGCTCAACGGGCTGCAAAGCAGTACCGGCAGGAGCAGACTTCACTGCGCCCAGGGCTGTGGCCAACAGGGTTTCGGCGGGATCTCCCAGTTCGAAGCCGTCCAGCGGGCGGTCGTCGCCGGCCATGTCCACGGGAATGCCGTCAGGCATGCTTAGCGTGCGGCCGTTGCAGTCGGCATAGCGGGAAGTAATTACATACTGTCCCCATGTGGCCAGCGTGGTGCAGGCATCGTCGTAATCAAAGTTCTTTAAGCCCTGCTTTTTCTCCACGGCCCGGAACCAGTCTACGGCCTTGATGAGGATGCCGCCGCAGAACTTTCCGTACGTCTGCTCTCCCACCAGGGTTACGTCCATATAGGGAATAAGGCCGCAGATAATGGCTTCGGAGGCCGATGCAGACTGGTCTGTAACCAGCACCCAAAGGTGTTCTATGCCCGGATTCACGTCCAGAGGCTTTACCGTAACTTTCTGCCCAGTGACGGGAGAGGTGTAGGTAATCTCCGGAGAAAAACAGGTCTTGTCCTTCTCCTGATCGGCCAGGATGTCGTTGTATATTTCCAGGTTGTACACCTTCTTTTGGGACACTGCGCTGGTCGGCGCAATCATGGAAGCCAGGGCCGTGGCGGTGGTTACATAGCCGCCGCCGTTGTAGCGGAGGTCCAGCACCAGCTCTCGGATGCCATCGGCCTTGAACTGTGCGAAAGCGCTTTCCAGGTCTTTGCAGGCGTCCAGGGTGAAGTTGGTGAAGTGCAGGTAGCCCATGGGCTCTCCGTTATGCTCGAAGGTGCGCACCGTGTGCACCGGGTTCTCATACATTTCAACGGCGTTCAGAACCACGGAGCGGCCATCGGCCAGTCCCAGCGTAATGAACGTAGCCGTATAGAACTTGTTAAGGACCGTGCGGTAGTTCTGAGGTGTCATCTTTTCGCCGTCTATCATCACAATCTCATCTCCTCGTTTGAGGCCGGCCTTGCGGGCGGGGGAATCGGCATAGGTGAAGCGCACGATGGCTTCTACCTGGGTTCTCTGGGAGTCCATATAATAGGACCCGAAATCCAGTCCGAAGGTTTTTCCGCTGCCGGTGATGGACGATTCGAAGGCGGAATAATCGCTGTACAGCTTGGTCCATTTATCGGCCTCATAGCGGCAGGCATCCACCTTTTGGATGGCGTCTCCCGAGTTCTTCCAGCTGCTAATCTCTGAGGCCACCTCCGGTTCATCCTTCCA
Organism: Bacteroidales bacterium UBA3623; assembly: GCA_002373715.1. Taxonomy (GTDB): domain Bacteria; phylum Bacteroidota; class Bacteroidia; order Bacteroidales; family UBA932; genus Cryptobacteroides. The sequence continues at coordinate 12,737 of DFLI01000004.1, read as the reverse complement.
GAGGTAATAAGTGTGCATAACGTTGTACGCGAAGGTATTGGCGTAATACTCCAGATATCCCATGGGGTCCTTCGTACAGGCCGATAAGACCAGCAGCAGTCCCAGCAGGCTAAAAATACTTCTTTTCATTGCGGTACAGGGCTAGGAAGATGAAAATGAGGATGGTGAAGGCCCACAGGGAGGACCCGCCGTAGGAAAGCAGCGGCAGGGGAATGCCGATAACAGGCATCAGTCCCACCGTCATGCCCACATTGATGAACAGGTGCATGAAGATGCAGGAGGCCACGCAGTAGCCGTAGATACGGGTGAAGTGGTCTCGGCAGCTTTCGGCATCCAGGATGAGCCGGGCGATGAGGAAAGTATACAGGGCAATGACTACCAGGCAACCCACAAAGCCCCACTCTTCTCCAATGGTGCAGAAGATGAAGTCCGTGGTTTGTTCCGGCACAAAGCCAAAGGTGGTCTGGGTGCCCTGCAGGAAGCCTTTGCCCAGCAGGCCGCCGGAGCCGATGGCAATCTTGGACTGGTGTACGTTATAACCCACACCAGCCAGGTCTTCCTTCATGCCCAGAAGCACCTCGATACGGCTTCTCTGGTGGGGCTGCAGAACGTTCTCAAATAAGTAATCGGTAGAGAATACCAGGGCGACACCCAGCAGGAAAGCGCCCACCGAAATGGCCAGGGCCACATCCTTATTCCGATAAGCTCTTATGAGCAGGAAAGGCGTAGCGCCCACCGACAGGATAAGCAGCAGGTACAGCGGCTTTACATTCGGCAGGAAGTCCCAGAAATATCCGGCCGATTCGTGCGCCTGCGGCACCCAGATGCGGTGATTCAGGTAATCGACGTGTTCTTCTACCAGGGTGCCGGTCCAGTTCAGGATGCCGGGCAGGAAGGCGATGAAGAGCACGAACAGCGTACCCAGCAAAATGCGGCGCCATGGGTGTGCTCCGTTACCCGTGAGTATGCAGAAGGGAATGAGCACGGCAATGAGGCCCACAATGGACCAGTACGGCCCTGCGGTAAGGGTGGCGATAAACAGCGCAATCACCATGCCGATAAGCCCCAGCCACCAGCCGGAGAAGCCCTCCCGGTAAAGGACAAAGATAAAGCCCACGTATACCAGGGCGCTGCCCGTCTCGCTCTCGGCCACAATGATGAGCATGGGTAGCAGAATCACGCCTGCAGCTAGCAGGAAGTCCTTGATGTTGGACAGGCGGAAGTTCTGCTGACTCAGTACAAAGGAGAGCAGCAGTGAGGTGGATATCTTGGAAATTTCCGCCGGCTGGAAGCGGATGGGCCCCAAGTCAAACCAGGAGTGGGAGCCCTTCACGTCATTGGAAACGAAGATAACCACTATGAGCAGGAATACCACCAGTATGTAGAAGGGAATACAGATACCCTCCCACAAACGGGGCGGCAGCACAAACAGAATGATGGTAGCCAGGCCCAGGGACGTGAGAATCCACACAAACTGTTTGCCGGCACGGGAGCTCCAGTCAAACAGGGAACTGGCCTCCGAAGAATGCACGGAAGCATAGATGTTGAGCCAGCCGATGAGCACCAGCAGCAGGTACACACCTATGATGGACCAGTCGATGGACTGTCTTTTATGTGCGTGCGGCTCAATCATGCTTTACTCGGGACATCAGGTTGGCTTCCTTCATACGGGTTTCTAGGGTGGTTCTTTTGATCTCTCCTTTCAGGTACTTCTCCACCATGAGCGAGGCCATGGGGGCCGCATAGGTGGCGCCGAAACCGCCGTTTTCTACATAGCAAGCCACGGCAATCTTGGGATTGTCCATGGGCGCGAAGCAGATGAATACGGAGTTATCGGCCCCTCGGGGGTTCTGGGCCGTGCCCGTTTTACCGCAGATGTTCAAGGAATCTACGTGTGCTATCCAGGCCGTTCCGCCCATGCCGGGGCCGGAATTCACGGCTCGCCACATGCCCTTGATTACCTTGGGGAACTGGGTGGTGTCCACCTTGGTATACTGCTTCTCGGTAAAGCGCTTTTCAATCTCTACGCCCTCGGAAGCCTTGATGATGTGCGGAATGTAATAGTACCCGCGGTTGGCTATGGTGGCGCAGAGGTTGGCCAGGTGCATGGGGGTGGCCAAAATTTCTCCCTGGCCGATAGAAAGCGAAATCACCGTGGTGGAGTTCCAGCTTCCCTTGCCATAGGAGCGGTTGTAAGTCTTGGAGGTGGGGATGCTGCCGGAGAGCTCCGCGGGGAAGTCGCTGCCCAGCTTGCGGCCGAAGCCGAAGCTTTCCACATAGTCGTGCCAGGCATCCAGACCTTCGGCCACATTGCCGTACTTGCGGTTATCCAGGATGTTCTTGAGCACGTAGCAGTAGTAGGCGTTGCAGCTCATCATTATGCTCTCTTCCATGTTCAGCGGGCTCTTATGGCCGTGGCAGCCCAGTTTGTGCCCGGCGCCAAAGCTGTAGCCGTGGTTGCAGGAATACATCATTTCCGGCCGCAGCGTACCTTCTTGCAGGCCGATGAGCCCGTTCACCAGTTTGAACACGGAGCCCGGAGGATAGGAAGCCTGCACGGCACGGTTGTACATGGGTTTGTAAGGGTCTGAGGATATCTCGTTCCAGTGTTTGCCTATATCGGCCAGCATGGAGACGTCTATACCCGGTGAAGACACCAGCGCCAGGATTTCTCCGGTAGAAGGCTCAATGGCCACCAGCGAGCCCACCTTGTTCTGCATGAGCTCCTGCCCATACTGCTGCAGGGTGGCGTCGATGGTGGTAACGATATCGTGTCCCGGAACGGCTTCCTTGTCTTCGGCGCCGTCCTTGTAGGGCTGCTCAATCTGGTTGCGGGAGTTGCGAAGGTAAATGTGATAACCCTTCTCTCCGCGGAGCTCTTTCTCGCGGGCGGCTTCAATGCCCGTCATGCCGGCATAGTCTCCGCTGCGGTACTCTCCCGGATGGGCGTCCAGATAGGCCTGGTTCACCTCGGAAACATAGCCCAGGAGGTTTCCACCGGCGTTTACGGGGTAGTCGCGAATGCCGCGAACCTGCCCGCGGAAGCCCGGGAACTTGTATTTAACCTCGTCAAAACGCATGTACGTTTCGGCGGGAAGGTTGCGTATCATGGTAACGGCCTGAAAGCCAATGGTGCGGCGCCGGCGATTGTATTCGGCCAGGCGGCTGCGGATGAATTCCGGGTCTACATCCAGCACGGTGGCCAGGGCCACGGTGTCAAAGGCTTCCACCTCGCGGGGGTTCACCAGAATATCGTAAGCTACCTTGTTACCTACCAGAATAACTCCGTTGCGGTCGTAGATGACGCCACGGGTGGGGTAGATGGTTTCGTAGATGGTGGCGTTGCGGCCGGCTTCTTCCTTGTAGCCTTCGTCTACAATCTGGAGAGTGAAAATTCTTCCCAGGAGCAGCAATGCCGCCGCCCCCAGGCCAATGAGCAGACGGATATGACGTCCGTCACTTTTCATTTGCGGGAATCGGGTGCTAACACGCCCAGCGTGAGCAGGGATACCAGGAAGCTGGCAAGCAGCGAGGCGGCCAGGCGCAGACCGTTAAACCACAGCGGGCGCGTTCCGGCACCATCGGCCCAGATGTAGATGACCAGGAACAGAAGGGTGCTCAGGAACACGGCGGCGGCCACTTTGCCAAAGCCGCTGCGACCCACGGAGAAATCTTCCTTGCGGGCAAAGAGCTCGGAGCCAAAGATTAGGCCGATGATGCCGTTGCGGGCAAAGGCCACGGGAATGAGGGAGAGGGCGTTGAGGCCCAGGACACCCTCGGACAAAAGGTCTACGGTGAGACCGGTGAGGCAGGCAATGAGCATGGCGCCCAGCGTTCCCATGCGGATAGGAAGGCAGAGCACCATCACCGGAAGGATGGTGAGGAAGATGTAGGGCGTTACGTGGAAGAAGTTGCTAAGCAGCAATTGGGCCAGCAACAACAACACATACGCTATCCAGAACTCTCCTCGTTTCATTGGTTAAAGCCTTCTATTTCGTCAAACGAATCGTTGTGTACAACCGTTACATACCGCACGGAACCGAAATCCTGGAACAGGGTGACGGTAATCTCGTTGGTTGCGCCGTTGATCACGCGGGAGCCTCCGGCTATGCCCAGCGGAATGTCCGGCGGGAACAGCAGGGAGTGGCCGCTGGTGTATACGGTGTCTCCGGGCTGATAGTGGTACTGCAGGGGAACCTCCTTGAGCAGGGCGCCGTTGGAGTGGATGCCGTCCCACACCAGGATGCCGCTGCCTCCCTCAATGCCCAGGCGGGCGCTGATGGAGATGTCGTGGTTCTGGAGGGAGAGGGCAAAGGCGTGGTTCTCGCTCACGGCATCGATGATGCCTACCACACCGTTGGGCGTTACAATTCCGGACTTTTCCTGAATGCCGTCTTCGAAACCCCGGTTGATAATGAGATAATTGTGCTGCTTGTTGCGGCTAATCTTCACTACCTCGGCCGGGATAAGGGTAAAGCCGGGATGGCGGTCTGTGCGGGTGGTGTCAATGCGGGCTTGGCGCAGCCGGTGCTGGGCCTTGGCCAGCTGCTCCTGAAGCTGGGCGTTTTCCTGAGCCAGCCTTTTGTTTTCGGCCCCCAGGGTGAAGAAATTCCTCACGCTTTCGGAAGCGCCCCAGACCGTGCCCATGAAAGCGTGGCTTGCGCGGGCCAGCCAGATGCGCTGAAGCTCGGAGTTGTGGGTGACCAAATGCAACATGGCGACCTCCAAAACTATGAAGATCACCAGGTTTACAATGTTTCGAAGGACACCCCGCCCCCTCATGGCTTAGCGGATGAGGAAGGAGTAATTGTCGGTGTTCTTGAGGGCGATGCAGGTACCGCGGGCTACGGCACGGAGCGGGTCCTCAGCCACGAAGAACGGAATATTTACCTTTTCGGAAAGGCGCTTGGCCAGACCGCGGAGCAGGGCGCCGCCGCCGCTCAGGAAGATACCGTTCTCCACGATGTCGGAGTAGAGCTCCGGGGGAGTCTGCTCCAGCACCTGCTGGATGGAGGCCTCCAGACGGGCGATGGACTTGTCCAGGCAGTGGGCAATTTCCTGGTAGGGGATGAGAGCCTCTACCGGGTGGCCGGTCATCAGATTGGGACCGCGTACCAGGAACGGTTCGGGTTCTTCGTCCAGCTGGGAGATAACGGAACCAACGGCAATCTTAATCTTTTCGGCCGTGGTTTCACCCACCTTGATAACGTGCTGCTGACGGAGATAGTTCTGAATGTCTGCGGTGAAAACGTCACCGGCAACGCGGATGGACTCCTGCTGCACGATGCCGCCCAGGGAGATAACGGCAATTTCCGTGGTACCGCCTCCGATATCTACCACCATGTTACCCTTAGGGGCTTCCACATCCAGGCCGATACCCAGCGCGGCAGCCATGGGCTCATAGATGAGATAAACATCTCGGCCTCCGGCATGCTCCGAAGAGTCACGCACAGCACGGATTTCCACTTCCGTAGAACCGGAGGGAATACCCACCACCAGCTTGAGGTTGGGGGCGAAGAGGCTGCGATGGTTGGCGTTCACCTGCTTGATAAAGCCGCGGATCATCATTTCTGCGGCGTTGAAGTCTGCGATAACGCCATCCCGGAGCGGACGCACGGTCTTGATGCCCGGGTTGGTTTTTTCGTGCATCAGTTTAGCCTTCTGGCCCAGGGCGATGCACTTCCCTGTCTGGTTGTCTATGGCCACGATGGACGGCTCGTCCAGAGCTATCTGGTCGTTCCTGAAGATGACGGTATTAGCCGTTCCCAGGTCTATGGCCAATTCTTGATTGAGGAATCCCATATTTGAATTTTTCTGTTTCGAGCAATTAGACCTCAAAATTACGAAAAAATTCTTATATTCGCATAAAGTATTTTGCGATGGAAAGAAAAAAGTTTCTGATAGTTACGGCCGGTGGAATGGGCACCCGGATGGGAGGCTCTGTCCCTAAGCAGTTTATCGAATTGGAGGGCAAACCCATCCTTCGTCTCACCATCGAACGTTTCCTTCAGGCAGAGCCCGACTTACAGATTATAACCGTGCTTCCGGAGGCCCACGTGGCCACTTGGCGGCAGTACTGCATTAAGGCAGATTTCACCTGCCCGCAGCGTCTGGTAAAAGGCGGCTTCACCCGCTTCCATTCCGTGCAAAATGCCCTGGCTTATGTTCCCGACGGTGCCCTTGTCGCCGTCCACGACGGCGTGCGCCCGCTGCTTTCCATCGACAAAATCCGGGAAATGTTTGCCAAGGCGCAAAGCGTCCCCGCCCTCATCCCCGTGATGCCCGTCACAGACACCCTCAAAGTGCTGGAAAAGAGGGCCGATGGCACCCTCGCCGCCACGGGAGAACCCATAGACCGCAGCCGCATTTTCGGCGCCCAAACTCCGCAAATCTTCTACAGCGAAGCCCTCAAGGAAGCCTACACCCAGGGCTTCGACACCCTCTTCACGGACGACGCCTCCGTGGCGGAGAGATACAAAATACCGCTCACCTTCATACTCGGTGAACGGTATAACTTGAAAATCACTACCCCAGAGGATCTTGTTTTGGCAAAAGCCATTTTGCAGATGCCCGATCAAGGTCGGGCATGACGTCATTGCCGGCTTGACCGGCAATCTCCTAGTCGCGGCCGGTGTAGCTCGTACTCTTGAAATCCTTCACCCACACCTGACGCTCGATGGGCTCGTCCAGGGAAATCATGGTATCCGTGCTCTGAATGTAAGGGATCTTCTGGATGGTGTTCAGAAGAACCTCCATCAGGTGGTCGTTGTCCAGGCAGTAGAGCTTGGCGAGGATGGCATATTTGCCGGTTACAAAATGACACTCCACAATCTCGGGAATCTTCTTGAGGTTGGCAATGACCTCGGGGTATTTGGTGGACTCGGAAAGGGAGATGCTCACAAAGGCGCACACATTCAGACCCAGGGCCTGGGGCTTTACCTGCAGGCGGGAACCCGTGATAACGCCGTTGGCCTCCAGCCTCTTGTAGCGCTGGTGGATGGCCGCACCGGAAACGCCGCATTCACGGGCAATTTCCAGGAAAGGCATACGGGCGTTTTTAACTAGAAAGGAAAGAATCTTCTGGTCAATCTGGTCGATGTGATAACTAGCCATTGCTTACAATTTTAAACTAACCGCTGCAAATGTAAAAAAATTTTTTTATTTATTACGCCTGCCGGTGGATTTTTTTGTAGGCTCTGACTGAGCGATAATCTCTTGACAATCAGCTTCCGTCAGTTTTGTGGCATCCTTTCCTTTAGGAATTTTGTAATTGGAGGCACCCTGCTTAATATATGGACCATATCGGCCATTAATAACCTTAATGTCACCAAATTCAGCAAGATAGGCCTGTGCCGGTTTCTCGGCGGAAGCCTCCTGGATAAGGGTTTCGCATTCCTCCAGGCTGATGCGCAGCGGATCTTTTCCGCGGGGAAGTTTCACATTTTTATCTCCGTACTTGAGATAAGGACCGAATCGGCCCCGGGTGGCCACTACGTCCACGCCGTTCAGCTGGCCCACCGTGCGGGGAAGTTCCAGCAGTTTGAGGGCCTCTTCCAGGGTGAGCGTCTCAATGAGCTGACCCTTGGCCAGGGAGGCACTCTGGCGGTTTTCGCCTTCACCCTTCTGCACATACGGGCCAAACTTACCAAAGGCGGCAATCACTTTCTCTCCGTCGGGAGCCACGCCAATCTCGCGGGTAACCTTGCTGTAGTTGCCGTCGTGCAGCACGGCGTCCACGTGCTTGTGGAAGGGGTTATAGAATTCTTCGATGGTTTGGTTCCAGGCCTTTTTGCCCTCAGCTACCTCGTCGAAGTCGGTTTCTACGTTGGCGGTGAAATCGTAATCCAGGATGTCGGTGAAATTGTCCACCAGGAACTTCGTTACAATGAAGCCGATTTCCTGGGGAAGGAGCTTGCCTTTTTCGGCCCCTACCACCTCATTCTTCTGGCTGGATTTGATAACGCCGTTTTTGAGGGTGAGGTTGGTAACCTTGTAAGTCTTGCCTTCCTTGTCTCCCTTCACGGCATAGCCGCGGCCCCGGGTGAGGGTGTCCACCGTGGCAGCATAAGTGGAAGGGCGGCCGATGCCCAGCTCTTCCAGCTTCTTCACCAGCGTGGCCTCGGAATAGCGGGACGGCGGGGCGGTGAACTTGCACTGGGCGCTCACGCCTTCCTCTGTCATAAGGTCTCCCTGTTTCATGCCGGGCAGGATTACCTCCTCTTCGGGGGCGTTGTCCTCGTCGTCGCGGCCTTCCAGGTACACCTTCATGAAACCGTCGAAGAGAATCTCTACAGACTGGATGCCGTACAGTTCCGGCCGTTTGTCGGAGGATACCTTCAGGGTGGTGTTCATCACGCGGCTTTCGGCCATCTGGGAGGCAACGGTGCGCTTCCAGATAAGTTCGTAGAGCTTCTTTTCCTGGGCGGTGCCCTCAATCTCTACATTGGTGATATAGGTAGGACGAATGGCTTCGTGCGCTTCCTGGGCACCCTTGGACTTGGTGTGGTACTGACGGGTGTGCAGGTAAGCGGCGCCATAATTCTCTGTAATGAACTGCTTTGCCGTGGCCAGGGCCAGGGAAGACAGGTTGGTGGAGTCTGTACGCATGTAAGTGATAAGACCGCGCTCGTACAGCGTCTGGGCCACCCGCATGGTGGTAGAAACCGGGAAGTGGAGCTTGCGGGCTGCTTCCTGCTGCAGGGTGGAGGTGGTGAAGGGGGCGGCAGGTACTCTTACGCCTTCCTTCTTCTCCACGGAAGCCACGCGGTAGGTGGCGCCGATGCTGTCCTGAAGGAACTTGCGGGCTTCTTCCTCAGTGGCGAAGCGGGTGTCCAGGGCGGCCTTCACAGGAGTGGCTACCCCTTCCGGACGGAACTGGGCCTCTACGCGGTAGTAGGGAACGGGCTCAAAGGCCATGATTTCCTTCTCGCGGTCTACAATGAGGCGCAGGGCCACGCTCTGTACGCGGCCGGCGCTTAGCTTGGGCTGAATTTTGCGCCAAAGGATGGGGGAGAGTTCAAAGCCCACCAGGCGGTCCAGCACGCGGCGGGCCTGCTGGGCGTTCACCAGGTTCATGTTTATGTCACGGGGATGCTCAATGGCTTCCAGGATGGCATTCTTGGTGATTTCGTGGAAAACAATGCGGCGGGTCTTGTCGGCCGGCAGCTGCAGGGTTTCGCGAAGGTGCCAGGAGATGGCCTCTCCCTCGCGGTCTTCATCGGACGCCAGCCATACGGTCTGTGCCTCGGAGGCCAGCTTTCCCAGCTCGGCCACTACCTTTTTCTTATTAGAAGGGATTACGTATTCCGGCTGGAAACCGTTCTGCACGTCAACGCTCAGCTTATGCTCTTCCAGATCCCGGATGTGGCCTATGGAGGCCTTTACCAGATAATCTTTTCCCAGGTACTGCTGGATGGTTTTTACCTTTCCAGGAGACTCAACTATCACCAAATTCTTCATATACAATCCAATTTCCCCACGCGCAATTTTTGTCCACGTTACCCCCTCCCGAAACCCCTCCCCTCGGGGGAGGGACTTAAAGATCCCTTCGATGTTGGGCCGGGGCGGCGCGAGGGAATTTTGTGCAAAGTAACGCACAATTGAGGCAATTTTCCAAATTTTCTCACTACTTTTGTAAGTTGAACTTTTGGCAAGACCTAAGGTCTTGTACGCACAAGAAAATTTTGCCAAGATGACAGAAGAAAAGAAGAAAAAGATAGTGAAGTGGTACTGGATTATTCTGGTAGCCCCTTTCGTTGCCCTCATCCTTATGCTGTGCCTGGTTTGGGCCTTTGCAGACATCCCGTCCCTGGAGCAGCTGGAGAACCCGGACACCAAACTGGCCACCCAGGTAATAGCGGAAGAAGGAGAAATCCTTACCACCTATCATATAGAGAACCGCACCTTCGTAGGGTACGATGAACTGGCCCCCTCGCTGGTCCAGGCCACCGTGGCCACGGAAGACAAGCGCTTCTACCAGCATTCCGGAGTAGACCTCATGTCCCTGGCCCGCGTGGTGTTCAAAACCCTCCTGGGCCGCGACTCTTCCCAGGGCGGCGGTTCCACCATCACCCAGCAGCTGGCCAAAACCCTCTACCCCCGTGGAGAACACGTGGGCAAGGTGAAAATGGTGTGGATTAAGCTCAAGGAATGGATCACCGCCATCAAGCTGGAACGCAATTACACCAAGGAAGAAATTGTAGACCTTTATCTTAACGCCATCTTCTTTGGCTCCAACTCCTATGGCATCTCCAGTGCTGCCAACCAGTTCTTCGGCAAGCAGCCCTCAGACCTTCTTACAGAAGAAAGCGCCGTGCTGGTGGGCATGGTGAACAAGCCCACCCGCTACAACCCCGCCATCAATCCGGACAATGCCCTCAAGCGCCGCAACCTGGTGCTGGACCGCATGCGCTCCATGAAATACCTCACCAAGGCCCAGTGTGATTCCCTCCAGGCTCTGCCCATCGTGCTGCACACCCGCCAGGGAGACCGCACCACCGGTGTGGGCCCGTACTTCCGGGACATGCTGCGCCGCACCATGAGCGCCCAGCAGCCCAAGCGCTCTTCCTACCAGTTTGTGGAAGACTATCAGGCAGATTCCCTCTTATGGGCCGATGACCCCCTCTACGGCTGGCTCAACAAGAATTCCAAGAGCGACGGAACCCCCTACGACCTGGACCGTGACGGCCTGCGCATCTACACCACCATCAATTACAAAATGCAGCAGTATGCCCAGGAAGCCATTGCAGAGCATCTGGGCAAAGACCTCCAGAACGCCTTCTGGAAGGAACTCAAGAACCGCAAGAACCCTCCCTTCACGGCAGACACGGATAAGTCCGTCATTGAAACTACCCTCAAGCAGGCCCGCCGCTGGAGCGACCGCACCCGCATGATGAAGGCCTCCGGCCACACGGATGCAGAGATAGAAGCCTCCTTCAAGGAGAAAGTGAAAATGCGTGTGTTCACCTGGGAAAAGCCCGGCTATGTAGACACGCTCATGACCCCCGACGATTCCATCCGCTACTACAAATCCTTCTTCCGTGCCGCCTTCATGGCCATTGAGCCCAATACCGGTCACGTGAGAGCCTATGTAGGCGGCCCCGACTACCGTTACTTCAAGTACGACAACGTGCGTCAGGGCAAGCGTCAAGTGGGCTCCACTATCAAGCCCTTCATTTACACCGAGGCCATGGAATCCGGCATGACGCCCTGCGACCCTGTGCTCAATTCACCTGTGGTCATTGTGGTGAACGACGGAGAAACCTGGTCGCCGCAGGACACCCATGCCGACGGCACCATGGTAGACCTCACCTGGGGCCTGGCCCACAGCTCCAACTCCGTATCGGCCTATCTGATGAAAGA
>DFLI01000004.1:567-1258 GCA_002373715.1 Bacteroidales bacterium UBA3623 | reverse complement strand
GACCCGGTGGCCTCCCTTTGCGTAGGCTCGGCAGACCTCTCGGTATACGATATGGTAACCGCTTACAACACCTTCCCTTCCGGAGGTACCTATACTTATCCCATCTTTGTAACCCGTATTGAAGACAGCGACGGCAACGTGCTGGGCCAGTTCAGTGACCGCAAGCGTGAGGCCCTGTCGCAGCGGGCCACCGGCGCCATGATTCAGATGATGCGCGCCGTGGTGGAGGCCGGCGGTACCGGCGCCCGCCTGCGCTTCCGTTACGGGCTCAAGGGAGAGATGGCCGGCAAGACGGGAACCACCAACGACAACTCCGACGGTTGGTTCATAGGCTACACGCCCACCATTACCGCCGGCGTTTGGGTAGGCGCAGAAGACCGCTACGTGCACTTCACCAGCACCAGCCTGGGTCAGGGCGCCAACATGGCTCTGCCCATCTGGGGCCTGTGGATGCAGAAGGTCCTCAAAGACGGCACCCTGGGTATCTCGGAGGCCGATGTGTTCCCGGAGTCCCTCAAGGGCAACTATTGCAACGGGGTTCGCAAACTGGATGAAGAGAACCCCAACACAGATATCACAGACCTGGAAAACTATTATTTCGAATAATGGCAAAGTATCAATCGATTGCAGTTATTTACGGCAGTGACTCCTCCGAGTGGGAAGTGTCTTGCCGCAGCGGAGAGTTCACCGC
>DFLI01000004.1:0-518 GCA_002373715.1 Bacteroidales bacterium UBA3623 | reverse complement strand
AGTTCACCGCATCCCGTATTGACGAGTTCAAGTACGACGTTTATGAGGTGTTCGCCCGCTTCGGAGAGTGGAAGCTTGTAGCCATGCGCAAGGCCAACAGCATGCGCCAGGCTTTCCCCGAGGGCGCTCAGCCTATGGTGGACAAGTCCGATTTCTCGGTGATGGTACTGGGAGAGAAGATCAAGTTCGACTTTGCCTACATCATGCAGCACGGTGCTCCCGGAGAAACGGGCCTGCTGCAGGGCTATTTCGAGATGCTGGGCATTCCCCACTCCACCTGCAGCGCTTTTGTTACCACCGTTGCCTTTGACAAGTATTCCTGCAAGAGCTACCTCCGCGGTCAGGACTTCGTGAAGCTGTCGCCGGACGCCTTCGTGCGCGTGGGAGAAGACATCGAAGCCTTCTGCACCAAAACCGTGGAGCGCCTGGGCCTGCCGCTATTCGTAAAGCCCACTAACGGAGGTTCCAGCTTTGGTATTACCAAGGTGGAAAGGGCCGAAGACCTGCCCGCCGCCGTG
>DFLI01000064.1 GCA_002373715.1 Bacteroidales bacterium UBA3623 | reverse complement strand
CTGGGCTTTGCTTCCGGCGTTATGGTGGCCGCTTCCGTGTGGTCGCTGCTCATTCCTGCCATCGGGCTGGGAACGGGCACATCGGCCGTCTTTGCCCCCACGGTGGGGCTGCTGGCAGGTTTTGCGTTCCTGCTGCTCATAGACTACGTTACCCCGCACATCCACGCTTCCGGTGAGGCGGAAGGCCCCAAAAGCAGCCTGTCCCGCACCGCCAAACTGGCCCTGGCCGTTACCATCCACAACTTCCCGGAAGGAATGGCCGTGGGCGTAGCCATTGCAGGAGCCCTTACGGCCGATTTCAACATGGCCGGAGCCCTGGCCCTCTCCTTGGGCATAGCCATTCAGAACGTTCCGGAAGGAGCCATCATTTCCATGCCGCTTAGGGCTGCGGGCAATTCCCGCTGGAAAGCCTTTGGAATAGGGGCTCTCAGCGGAATTGTAGAGCCGGTGGGTGGCGGTCTGGTCCTGCTGCTGGCATCGGCCGTCCTGGGCTTTATGCCCTTCATGCTGGCCTTCGCGGCCGGAGCCATGCTCTATGTGGTTGTAGAAGAGCTCATTCCGGAGTTCTCCGAAGGCGCCCATTCCAATATTGGCACCGTGGGATTTGCCCTGGGTTTTGCCCTCATGATGGTGCTGGACGTAGTGCTGGGTTAATTGCCCTTCCATAAAAGTAATTGCAGAAATCCTTGTTTTTCAACAGAATTTGTGTAACTTAGCATTATTAAAACTAACTAACCAATTAATATTATGAAGACAAGTTCTAAAATCTGGCTGGCCATTTCCGGCATTCTGCTCATTGCTTTAGGTATCTGGTGCCTGTGCGAGCCCTCCGGCGCTCTCTTTGCAACAGCATGGGTTATTGGTTGCGCCACCCTCGCTGCCGGTATTTCCAAGCTCATTTTCACCTTCCGCACGCAGAAGTTCCTGCCCAACAGCGGCAGCCGTATGCTCAGTGCCCTGCTGCTCATTGTTCTGGGTATTATTTTCCTGTGCAACAATCTGTTTGTGGCTGTTTCCCTGCCCTTCTTATTTGTAGCCTGGATTATGGCAGAAGGCATTGTGCTCACCATCGAAAGCTTCGACTACAAGAAGTATGGCTTCCAGTATTGGTGGGTTATCCTTCTCTTCGGTATTGCCGGTATCGTTCTGGGCTTCCTGGGATTCCGCAGCCCTGACGCTTCCGCCGTCACCTTGGCCACCCTCATCGGCATTGGCATCATCCTCATCGGTGTAAGTTATCTGGTGGCTCTCGCCGGCGTGAACCGCTTCGAGAAGGCTGTCAATAACACGGTCGACGAAATCAAGAAAGCCATTACTCCTCCGGAAGAGCAGTAATCCTATGAAATACATTTCTGTTATCCTGCTCTCGGTAACGGCTGCCGCCTTAGTGGCCTGCTCCGGGAGCAGTTTCCGTTACTCAGTAACCGGGTCCAACGCCCCTCAGGAGGGCGCGGCTGTTTACCTGGTAGACAAACTCTCCAACACCGCCATTGACAGCACCCATGTGGCCGATGGCAGTTTCACCCTGCAAGGCAAGGCCGCCAAGGATGCCCTCCTATCCCTCCGGATAGACGGCGCAGACTGGTACTTCCCTCTCTTCAATGACGGCGAGCCCGTTCAGATTGACGTGGCCGACACCACCACCATCGGATCGGCCCTCAATACCAAGCTGACGGAGTGCGACAGGAAAAACGGAGAGTTCATGGGCCGATTTAACAACTTTGTTCGCGCTTTCATGGCCCTGCCCCGGGCAGAGCAGGAGGCCCGCGAAACAGAGTTCATGGCTCAGTACCAGAATATGGTGGAAGAGATTGGAGAGAGCTACGTGAAAATGATTGAAGACAACCTGGACAATATCATTCCGGTTGCCTTTATCGAAGACGTTCCCGTGCTGGCCGGAGACGACAAGTTCCTGGAACTGGTATCTCTGGACGTTCCCTTTACCAAGCACCCCTACACGCAGGAAGTCAAGCGCCGGTTTGACGAGGAGCATGCCCAGGAAGTGGAGGCCAATAACGCCAAGGAATCCATTGTGGGACAGAAGTTCCTGGATCTGGAAGAAGCAGACCCGGACGGTAACCTGCACAAGCTAAGCGAGTACGTGGGCCAGGGAAACTGGGTTCTGGTAGATTTCTGGGCCTCCTGGTGCGGTCCCTGCAAGGCCGAGATGCCCAATGTAGTGGAAGCTTATAAAAAGTACCACAGCAAGGGATTCCAGATTGTAGGTCTTTCCTTTGACAAGGAGAAAGAGCCCTGGGTACAGGCCATCAGTGAATGGGAGATGCCCTGGATTCACCTTTCCGACCTCAAGTATTGGAAAACGGTGGCCTCCGAAGTATACTCCGTGAACGCCATTCCCGACAACCTTCTCATAGACCCTGAAGGCACGGTGGTAGCCCGCGGGCTCCGCGGCAAGAAACTGGCCGAAAAGTTGAAAGAGATTTACGAATAATCAATAAGGGCTCTCGCTTTGAGAGCCCTTATTGATTAGGATGCATCGAAACAATACCCTGTCTCGTCACCGGCTTTCAGCCTGTCGGCGTAGGAGCCCAGTTTGCGGCGAACCCTTGCCACGGTAGGTTCCAGCGAGCGGAAGGAAAGGGTTTCATCTTCCTCCGGCCACACAGCAGCCAGAACTTCGTCCCGGGTGAAAACACGGTTCTTGTTTTCCAGCAGAAGCTTCAGGAAATCGTATTCCGCCCTGGAGAAAGCCACATACTCTCCGTCCACCGTTACGCGGCGGGCATCCGAATCTATCTGGATACCGCGGTAGCGTACGCCATTCTTGGCAGCACCCAGACGGGCCTCCACCACGTTGATCACATAGTCTCCCGTCTTTTCGCACTCGTTCACGAAATCGATAAAGACCGTACCGTTGTTGTAGCCGTACACGCGGTTGTCCAGGTCTTCCTCATTCTGGAGGCGGAGTTCGTCCCTGAGGGCGTTGATGCGGGCCTCAATAGCCATTGCATCGGAGATATCGAAGTTTTCCTTGCGACCGGAAAGAATGAGGTTCATCTCCGTGAGGGCCTCGTTCAGGAGGTTGTACATCTTGCGGGCACTCTCCTTCTGGGCATCCGTAAACTGGATCTTGTTCTCTCGGCCACGGCGAAGAATGCGGGCCAGGTTGAAGAAGCTGTCACCGATACTCTCCAACTCTCCAATCTCACGCAGCATGGCGCGAATCTTTTCCTTGGTGTCGTCGGACAGGTGGGCAGAACCCACGTCTCCCAAATATCGGCCTATCTCATTCTCCATCTTGTCACTCATGTCCTCGTAGGCCCTGATGCGTTCGAAGCCCTTCTGGAAGCCTTCATCGTCCGTGGTATCATAGAGTTCCTGGAGCAAGCCGAACATCTTCTGCATCTTCTCTCCAAACACAACAATCTCCTTCTGGGCCTGCAGCACCGAGATTTCGGGCGTCTTCATGATACCGCCGCGGATATACTGCAGATGGAATTCGTCTTCCTCTTCCGACTTTCTGGGCCGGATGAGCTGGCACACCAGCTTTTCAATCTGGGGAATGAACCAGATGAGGATGGCCGTGTTAATAACATTGAAGAAGGTATGGAAGGTGGCCAGGGCGAAGGACAGCTTGGTAGGGTCCTGTTCTGCGGCCGTAGGATCCAAATCTACCACTGCACACACCATTCTCACAAAGGGGAAGAAGAAAATGAGCACCCAGGTAACGCCGAACACGTTAAACAGGAGGTGGGCCATAGCCGTTCTGCGGGCCTGCGTATTGGCGCTCATGGCCGCCAGATTGGCCGTAACGGTGGTACCGATGTTCTCACCCATAACCAGCGCAATACCCTGATAGATGGTAATGGCACCTGTAGCGCACAGAACCATGGTAATGGCCATAAGGGCGGCCGAGCTTTGCACCAGGGCGGTAAGGATGGTACCTATTAGCAGGAACAGCAGAATGGTTCCGTAATTGGTTTTGAAACTGGAGAAGAAGGCCACCACACCGGGTTTGCTGGCCAAATCCATCTCTACGCCCGTAGCCTTGAGCATACCCAGGGCAAAGAGCAGGAAGCTGAGGCCGAAGAGGAAATCTCCCACATAGCGGTATTTACCCAGCTGGATAAGGATAATACCCACCAGGAAAACGGGCCACACCACATTGGCAATATTGAAGGAGAAACCGGCCGACATAATCCAGGCGCTCATGGTGGTACCGATATTGGCACCCATAATGACCGATATGGCCTGCGAGAGCGTAAGGAGAGCCGCATTTACGAAGGACACCGTCATAACGGTGGTAGCGGCCGATGACTGAACGGCAACAGTGACCAGGGCACCGGTGGCCACGCCGGAGAAGCGGTTGGTGGTCATGGCACCCAGCAGATGTCTCAGCTGAGGACCTGCCATCTTCTGAAGGGCCTCACTCATCACCTTCATACCGTAAATAAGAAGGGCGATGGAGCCGAGAAGTTTCAGGACTATAAGCATATTCTAAAGATTACTTCCGCAAATATACTAAGAAATGTGCCGCCTTACAACAAAAACGTAAATGAGCAGTACGATATTCATCATCAGCGAGTAAATGATGGCCGGGATGGCCATTTCCTCACTGGCGAAGATGAGCGGACTGGAGGCGATGGCAATGGCCTGCGCCGCATTCTGCATGCCCACCTCAATAACAACGGTGCGCCGCTGCTGGGGGCTGTTTTTCACCAGGCGGGAAAGGGCCGATGACAGGCCGATGACAAGGAGGATAAGCGCCGTCACGCAAAGGCCCAGCACGCCGATGTTGTCCAGGATGGTGCGGTGGTGCTGAATATAGAAGATGGTAATAAGAGTGAGCAGCAGAGGGAAGGCCAGCTTGGAGAGCACCTTATCCGTCTTTTCCGCCCCCTTGGGCCAGAGATAATGAAGGCCGATACCCAGCAGCACGGGCAGCAGCATAAGCACCAGGTTCTGCTTAATAAGATTTCCCACGGGCAGGGAAATACCCACGCTCTCCCCCACCAGCTGGGTGGCCCAGCTCATGATGACGGGAATGGTGAAAAGGGTAATCACGCTGCTAATGGCCGTAAGGGTTACCGACAAGGCCACATCTCCTCCGGCCAGCTTGGAGAAAACATTGGAGGAACTGCCGCCCGGACAGCATGCAATGAGCACCAGGCCGATGAAGAACACCGGCGGGAGATGCATCAGATAGGCCAGTCCCAGGGCAATGAGGGGCAAAAACACCAGCTGACCGGCCAGGGCCACCACAATGGGCCAGGGGCTGGCAAACACTTTTCCAAAATCTTCGAAACGAAGGGTGAGTCCCAGATCGAACATCAGGAGCGTCAGAATAGGCAGTACAATCCAAATAGTATTCATTTCGGGTGCAAAGATACAATGGAATCGGCAAAAATTTCTATCTTTGCGCCGAAAATAATTTTTCGCTAGTTATAAGTGGAGATAACGCCCGCAAAACGAACGCTCATCGCACTCATCCCCCTGGGAGTGCTGGTGCTCCTCCTGGCCCTGGTCATTGTTATCTGGGGGGCCGATTCCATCGTAGGAGCTTCGCAGGTGGCCCTGCTCATAGGAGCCGGCCTGTGCATCGGCCTTTCCACCTGGCTGTACAAAACGCCCTGGAAAGTCTTCGAAAAGTCCGTCATGGACAGCGTAGGAGAAGTAGCCACCGCCATCGTGATCCTCTTTATGATTGGTGCCATTTCCGGCACCTGGACGGCCAGCGGAGTGGTTCCGGCGTTTATTTATTACGGTCTCAAGATTATCAGCCCCAAGGTATTCCTGCTCACGGCCTGTGCGCTCTGCGCCCTGGTTTCCGTGATGACGGGTTCCTCCTGGAGCACCATAGCCACGGTGGGCGTGGCCCTGCTGGGAATAGGCCGGGCAGAAGGCTTCTCGGATGCCATGACAGCCGGTGCCATCATCTCCGGTGCGTATTTCGGAGACAAGATTTCTCCCCTTTCAGACACCACGGTGCTGGCCTCCTCCATCAATAAGGTAGACCTGTTCACCCACATCCGCTACATGATGCTCACCACGGTGCCTTCGTTCACCATCACGCTCATTATCTTCACCATCCTGGGCCTAACCCACGGCGGAGCACCCGGAGAGGAGATGAAGATCTATTCCGACGTCCTTTCCAACACCTTCCACATCACCCCCTGGCTCATGCTGGTGCCGGCCGTTACCGTCTACCTTATCTGGCGCCGCAAGCCCGCCGTCATTGTACTGGCCATATCGGCCCTGGCCGCCGCCGTTGCCGGTATTATCTTCCAGCCGGAGATTATCAAATCCATCGGTGAGGGCGTTACGGAGGGCAGCAACGCCAAGTTGCATTTCGCCGGCATCATCGAGTGTATTTACAATACCATCTCCATAGAAACAGGCAATGCCGAGGTAAACCAGCTGGTGGCCAGCCGCGGTATGATAGGCATGCTGAACACGGTATTCCTCATCCTTTGCGCCATGTGCTTTGGCGGCAGCATGAGGGCCAGCGGCATGATTGCAGACCTGGCCCGCATCATGGCTCCCCTCACCCGCACGCGCACCGGTCTGGTAGCCTCTACTGTAGTTACCGGAACGGGCATGGTGGGCATGGTTTCCGACCAGTACCTGGCCATTATCCTCACTTCCAACCTGTACCGGGACACCTATGAGAAGGAAGGCTACGAGATGCGCCTTCTGAGCCGCAGCGTGGAAGATTCGGCCACCGTTACCTCTCCCCTTTTCCCCTGGAGCAGCTGCGGTATGACTCAGGCCACCATCCTGTCGGTGCCCACGCTGGTCTACGCGCCCTTCAGCTTTTTCAACCTGCTCTCCCCGCTCATGTCCATCCTGGTGGCCATCATCGGCTGGAGAATTGTCCGACATAAATAAACAAGTAAATGTTAATAACTTCTATAAAAAATCTGGGCTTCCCCTTTCGGAAATCCAGATTATTGTCCTATTTTTGCAGCTTAAAATAACGAACACATGGACAGAATGGACTTGGTCAGGGAGTCCCTGACCCGAAAAGTAGAGGAGCCGAAAGGCCCTTCCTGCAAAACATCCGATTACTTCGGTGACCTTGTCTTCGACCGCAAAAAGATGGCTCAATATCTGGAGCCAGGTACTCTTCAAGCCCTTTATTCCTGCATGGAAGGCGGCACCAGTCTGGACCGCAAAACCGCCGACGGCGTAGCCCTGGGTATGAAAAAATGGGCCATGGAACACGGCGTTACCCACGTAACCCACTGGTTCCAGCCCCTTACCGAAGGAACTGCCGAAAAGCACGACTCCTTAATTGACTACGACGGCAAGGGCGGTGTCATTGAATCCTTTGACGGCAAAATGCTGGCCCAGCAGGAACCCGACGCCTCTTCCTTCCCCAGCGGAGGCATCCGCGCCACCTTCGAAGCCCGTGGTTACACTGCCTGGGACCCCACTTCCCCCGTTTTCATCCTGGACGACACCCTCTGCATTCCCACGGTGTTCATCTCTTACACCGGAGACGCCCTGGACTACAAAACGCCCCTCAAACGCGCCCTCAAGGCCGTTAGCGACGCTGCCGTTCCCGTCTGCCAGCTCTTCGACCCCAAGGTTAAAAAGGTATATTCCTACCTGGGCTGGGAACAGGAGTACTTCCTGGTAGACGAAGCCCTCTATTCTGCCCGTACAGACCTCATGATCACCGGGCGCACCCTCTTCGGCCACAATTCCTCCAAAGACCAGCAGTTGGACGACCACTACTTCGCCGCTATCCCGCCGCGCGTGGCCGCCTTCATGAGAGATTTGGAGTTTGCCGCCTATCATCTGGGCATTCCGCTGAAGACCCGTCACAACGAGGTGGCCCCCGGCCAGTTTGAAATGGCCCCCATCTTCGGAGAAACCAACCTGGCCAACGACCAGAACCAGATTATCATGAACCTGATGAACCGCATGGCTCCCAAGCACGGTTTCGTAGTGCTCCTGCACGAGAAACCCTTCGACGGGGTGAACGGTTCCGGTAAACATAACAACTGGTCCCTGGGCACGGATACCGGCACCCTCCTCATGGCTCCCGGTAAAGATGCCAAGGGCAATCTCCAGTTCATCACCTTCTTCGTAAACACCCTGGCCGCCGTACAGAAGCACAACGGTCTTCTGAAGGCTTCCATCGCCAGCGCCACCAACGCCCACCGTCTGGGCGCCAATGAGGCTCCGCCGGCCATTGTATCGGCCTTCCTGGGCCAGACCATGACCCAGGTGCTGCACAAACTGCTGGAAGTGCCTTCCGACACGCCCATCGAAATTGCCGGCAAGCGAGGCAAGAAGCTGGGTCTGGTAGAAATCCCGGAAATTTTCCTGGACAACACAGACCGCAACCGCACCTCTCCCTTCGCCTTCACCGGTAACCGCTTCGAGTTCCGCGCCGTGGGCTCCAGCGCCAACTGCGCCGGCGCCATGACCACCCTGAACGCCGCCGTGGCAGAGCAGCTGCTCATCTTCAAGGAGGCTGTAGACAAGGAACTGGCCGCCGGAAAGCCCCTGAACGTAGCCGTGATGGATACTCTCAAACCCATCATCCGCTCCGTACTGGACGTGATTTGCTTCGACGGCAACGGCTATACGGAAGAATGGAAGAAGGAAGCCCAGAAGCGCGGTCTGAACGTAGAGACCAGCGTTCCCAAGATGATTTGCGAGTTCACCAAGCCCGCATCCGTGGATATGTTCACCCGCACCGGTGTGTACACGGAGCGCGAGCTCACCGCCCGCAACGAGGTGAAGTGGGAAATCTACGTAAAGAAAGTACAGATTGAGGCCCGTGTGATGTACCGCATGGCCATCAACCATATCATCCCCGCCGCCGTGGAATACAAGACCATGCTTCTGAAGGAAGTGGCCCTTTCCCAGCAGGTGTACGGCAACCAGGACAACTGCGTGACGGAGCTCAAACTCCTCTCCTCCCTGGACCAGCACATCAACGATGTGCGCCGCAACGCCCAGGCCATGAAGGCCGCCTGCGACCAGGCAAACGAAATTAAGGACACCTTCCAGCAGGCCCAGGCCTACCACGACGTAGCCGAAAGCTTCCCCACCCTCCGCAAGCCCATCGACAAGCTGGAGGAACTGGTGGACAACAAGCTTTGGCCCCTGCCCAAATACCGCGAATTACTGTTTATCAACTAAGCATGGAAAAAATCATCATTCTGGACTGCGGCTCGCAGGTTACGCAGCTGATTGGCCGGAGACTCAGGGAACTGAACGTTTTCTGCGAAATCCAGCCTTTCTCCAAGCCCGTAGAAATTACCCCCGAAGTAAAGGGTATCATCCTTTCCGGCAGCCCCTGCTCCGTACTGGATGCCAATGCCCCCCAGATTAACTGGGACAACTTCCTGGGCAAACTTCCCGTGCTGGGTATCTGCTACGGAGCCCAATACCTGGCCCATCGGCTGGGCGGAAAAGTAGGAAAATCCGACTCCCGGGAGTATGGCCGAGCCATCCTGAATGTAGTGAAGGCAGATTCTCCCCTTCTGAAAGGGGTAAGCGCCCAGAGCCAGGTATGGATGTCCCACGGAGACACCATCCTGGCCCTTCCGGCGGGCGCCCAGGTCATTGCCTCCACGGCCGACGTAGAAAACGCCGCCTTCCAGCTGAACGGACAGCCCACCTACGCAGTCCAGTTCCACCCGGAGGTTTATCACACCGCAGAAGGCACCCAGATGCTTTCCAACTTTGCCCTGGGCATCTGCGGCTGCAAGGGAGACTGGACGCCGGATTCCTTCATCGAAACCACCGTGGCAGATTTACGCGCCATGATTGGAAACGAGAAGGTTATCCTGGGCCTCTCCGGTGGAGTAGATTCCACCGTGGCCGGCGTGCTGCTGAACAAGGCCATCGGCCATAATCTTACCTGCATTTTCGTAAACAACGGCCTCCTTCGCAAGAACGAATTCGAGGATGTGCTGGCCTCCTACCAGGACATGGGCCTCAATGTAATTGGGGCCGATGCGTCCAAGGAGTTCCTTTCCGCCCTCGCCGGCGTATCGGAGCCCGAAGCCAAGCGCAAAATCATCGGCCGGCTCTTTGTAGAAACCTTTGACAAGTATGCCAAGGGCATTGAAAACGCCCGCTGGCTGGCCCAGGGAACCATTTATCCGGATGTGATTGAAAGCGCCGGCATCCCCGGCATTGCTTCCAAAATCAAGAGTCACCACAATGTGGGCGGTCTCCCGGAAGAAATGAACCTGAAGATTGTGGAGCCGCTGCGGATGCTCTTCAAGGACGAAGTGCGCCGCGTGGGCCGCGCCCTGGGCATCAAGGAAGAGCTGGTGGGCCGTCACCCCTTCCCGGGTCCGTCCCTGGCCATCCGCATCATTGGAGACGTTACGGAAGAGAAACTGCGCATCCTTCGCGAAGCAGACGATATCTACATCCGCGGCCTCCGCGCTTACGACTGCACCGGCATGGGCTTCCCCTCTGCCTCAGACCCGCGCGTAATGGCCACCAACCTGTACGACGCCATCTGGCAGGCCGGAGTAATCCTGCTGCCCGTCAAGAGCGTGGGCGTGATGGGAGATGAACGTACCTACGAGAACCCCGTGGCCCTTCGCGCCGTGGTTTCCACAGACGCCATGACGGCCGACTGGTTCCCCTTCCCCTACGATTTCCTGGCCCAGGTTTCCAACGAGATTATCCGCAAGGTACGCGGCGTAAACCGCGTAGTTTACGACGTCTCTTCCAAACCGCCGGCAACCATAGAATGGGAGTAAGAAGCTATCGCCGCTAGTTTTCCAACTGGCGGCGAACTTTATAATAAGTGGTGCGGGAGGCAAAGCCGGAATCGGCTATAACGGCGCTTAGCGGCCAGTCTGGATGTTCCGCCTGCAGCTGGGCAGCATGGGAAAGGCGGCAACGGTTCACGTAAGAGAAGAACCCGCCCAACTGATGAGAAGGTGCGTAAGGGCAATCCAGATAACGCCGAAGGTACAAATTCTTTCAAATAAGGCAAAAAAACTCCTCCCGGGCCGAAGCTGGGAGGAGTTAAATATATGAGAACCAACTAAAATTCGCCGCCGAAGCCGCCGCCAGGGCCGCCGAAACCACCGCCGGGGCCACCCATGCCGCCACCGGGGAAGCCACCGCCAGGGCCACCAAAGCCGCCTCCGGGGCCACCCATGTCGCCTTGCATGCGGCGCCGGCGCTCATTGTCTTCGCGCCTGCGGTCTTTCTTATAGAGCTTGTACTGGTCCTTGTCCAGAATTTCCTTAATGGCCAGGTCGTAGGCCTTCTGGTTGTCTTCTACCTCGGCCATACGGTCCTGCATCTTTTCCATCCTTTCCTGCATCTGCTGGAAGAACTCCTGACGCTCACTGTCGCTCATGCTACGGGGATCTTTGCGCTCTCCCTGCTGCTGGGGCCGCCCCATGCCAAAGGAAGCATAATCTATCTGCAGTTTGGAAGCGTATTCGAGGTTCAGAGCATAGATAGCGGTCTTCTGCTCATCGGTAAGTTTGTACTTTTCGGCCATTTCGGCGGTTTTGGTTTCTGCGTAAGCGGTGTCGGAGAGCATCTCAGGCATCTTGAAACCTTCACCACGGCCGGGACGACCACCTTGGGGACGGCCGCCCTGGGGAGGTTGGGCCATCATGTTTGCGGAGAGAAGCAGCGAGGCTGCCATCATCCAAAGGACCATTTTTTTCATAGCGTTATTTCATTTACAAAACACTCACTTAGACACCACTCTCCCGTCACGGTTTAAAAAAACTTTTATATATTTGTACAACCCTGAAAAAAGAGCCCTTAAGTTCCTCCCCCGAGGGGAGGGGTTTCGGGAGGGGGTAACGTGGACATATTATTTATATACAAAGTATATGAAACGGTTCTTCATTCTTGCCTTATCGGCCGCCATTTTGGCCATTTCTGTTCCTTCCAATGCCTGCACCAACCTTATTATTGGTAAGAAGGCTTCGGCCGACGGCAGCGTCATTTGCACCTACAACTGCGACGGCTTCGGCTTTGCCTCCTCCCTGGCCTATCACAGGCCCGGCAAGCACGAACCCGGAGAGATGATCGCCCTGCGCGGCTTCTTCCCCGGTTCCGAAACCCATTACATTCCCCAGGCTCCTTACACCTATGCCGTAGTGGGCCTGATGAACGAAAAGCAGGTATCCATTGTGGAAACCACCTGGACCGGACGGCGCGAACTCCGCAACCGGGAGGGCTGGCTGGACTATTTCACCCTCATGGACCTGGCCCTGCAGCGCAGTGCCAGCGCCCGTGAAGCCATTGCCGTAATGAATTTCCTGGTGAACGAATACGGCTACAACGAAACGGGTGAATCCTTTGCCATCTGTGACAAGGACGAGGCGTGGATTATGGAGCTCATCGGCAAGGGTGAAGGCCGCAAGGGCGCCGTGTGGGTGGCCCGCCGCCTGCCGGACGACTGCATCACCGCCTACGCCAACTCCAGCCGCATCCAGCAGTTCCCCCAGGCCAAGAAAATAGACAAGAAACTGGGCTTCTACGTAACCCCCGACGGAGAAACCATGTATTCGGCCGATTGCATCAGCTTCGCCCGTGAAATGGGTTATTTCACTGGGGCAGACAAGGATTTCAGCTTCCGCGAGGCCTATGGTCCGCTGGATTTCAGCGCCATCCGCTACTGCGAGGCCCGCGTTTGGAGCTTCTTCCGCCACCACTATAATACGGAGGTCATGGACTCCTACCTGCCCTTCCTGAACGGAGACCTCTCTCAGACCGATCACCTGCCCCTTTGGATTAAACCCGACGCTCCCCTTACCTACCGGGATGTCCAAAACGACATGCGTGACCACTACGAGGGTACCGCCCTGGATATGACGGCTGATTTGAGCGCCGGTCCCTGGGCTTCCCCCTACCGCAACCAGCCCGTTAACTTCAAGAGCTCCGACGGAACGGACATGTTCCGCGAGCGTCCCATCGGCTGCCAGCAAAGTGGCATGACCATGGTTTGCCGCATGCGCAGCTGGCTCCCCGACGCCCTGGGCGGCATCACCTACTTCAACCTGGACGACGCCACCATGGTAGCCTATGTGCCCGTATACTGCGGCATCAACCGCATTCCGGACGCTTTCCGCGCAGAAAACAACAGTGTTACCGAGTTCTCCTTCGACAGTGCCTTCTGGATGAACAACTGGGTGGCCAATATGGTATACCCCCGCTGGAGCGCCATGATCGGAGACTTGCAGGATGCCCAGAAAGAAATGGAAGACTATTACGAGGCAGACCAGGCAGAGGTAGAGCAGAAGGCCGCCAATATGACGGCCGGCGAATTAACCGACTTCCTTACCGGCAAAACCTTCGCTTATACGGACAAGATGATGAATCGCTGGGACAAGCTGGCCAAATTCCTCATCGTGAAGCACAACGACCAGATCATGCGTCCCTCCAAGGACGGAGAGATTGTGCGCGGTCGCCACACTTCCCCGGCCTATTCCCCTGTATTCATCGATGCAGTGAAGGCCCAGACGGGCAGCCGATACGTGAAACCGGCCGATAAATAAGGGCTAATTCAAGAGCACTCCTTTTCGGGAATAATGAGCACAAAGCGGGCACCGTCGGTGTACTGCGTGTCCAACCACACCTTTCCGCCCAGGCTGTCTGCCATATTACGGCAAATACTCAGTCCCAGGCCGGCGCCTTGCTTGCTGTTGTCCAGTTTCACAAAGCGGTCAAAGATGCTCTCCGCCTTCTCTGGCGGCACGCCCGGGCCCGTATCGGCCACTGAGAAAGTGATATAGCCAGGGTTCTCTGTCAGCGAGCTGGCAATGACAATTTGCCCGCTGGTGGTGTGCTTGCAGGCATTGGTAAGGAAATTAATCAAAATCTGCTGCACACGCATGCCGTCGGTCATATACCGGGCATCTTCGTCCAGGCCTGGCTGACGGACAATCTGCACCCCGCTGGAAAGGCGGTTTTCCACCGTCTTAATGGCCTGGCGGGCCATTTCATTCAGATTGGTGGGAGCCGGATTAACGGTATATCGGCCATTTTCCATGTCGGAGAGGCTTAACATGTCGTTAATCATCATGGTGAGCAGGCTGGAACTGTTCATCACATAGCCCAGATATTCCTCCTTTTCTTCCGGTGTAAGCGCCCCGTCGGGCATTCCCAGCAGCTGGGAGAAGCCAATGATGGAATTGAGCGGTGTGCGAATCTCGTGACTCATGTTCTGGATAAAGGCCGACTTCATCCGGTTGGCATTCTGGGCTATATCGCGGGCTTTCCTCATATGGGCCAGGCTGGCACCCAGAGTAAGCAGGACGAAGATAATCAGGCTCATGAAAGTCACGATTCCCACCCACATAATCTGCCGCCTGTTGGCATCCCAGAAGCTCACGGGTTCTCCGAATACCTCGGCCTCATCGGGAATGAGACGGGTGTCCAGGCCGAAGTATTCCATGGCGTGATAATTAAGCGTAGGAAAACCGGCCTGCAAATTAATATAGGGCAGGTTGGAGGGCTGGATGCCCTGGTCCAGGATATACGATATGTACTGGCGCACGGAAAGGTCGTATTCCGACTGAGAATAGCTATAGTATCCCACCACATTGGGGTGCTTCTCCAGATTGCTGGGGAACATAGTATATACCGGCGCCAGGGATTCTATGAGGGCCACCGTGTTGTGACGGGTAGAAACGCTTTCCAAATAACCTTTCCTGACGAGCCAAGAACCGTAGAATACGGCCATATCCGCACCAGATTCCTTTTTCAAAATGTCCAGCAGGCGGTCTGTAGAGGTATTGGAAGAAGAAATGCAATGGTATTCAATATACGGATGCTGCTCCTGCAGATACTCTTCCAAACGCCACTGTCGTTCTTTGCTCAAATAGTTCTCGCCGGTCACGAAGAACAGTTTCTTCAAGCCGGGCTGCACCTGCAGAATCGCTTCAACGGTTCGCCTGACCATGGGCGGAGCCGTAATGAGCGTCAGATTGGCCCGGAGGCTGGCTATGGGATAACGCTTGGCTTGGGGGTCTCCAGTGCAATGGAGCGTATAATCAATGTCACAATAATAGTCCTGCTCGCCTATCAGGAGCATGGGAACGTCGTGCCATTTCTTCTGGATGGTAGGGGCATAATTAAACGCACTGCCGCCCAGCACGATAACCAGCCTGGGCTGTGCAGGCCGGCTCTGGAGAATGCTGTCCACCGTATGTTCCAATTCTTCCACACTCCTGTGCGAAAGCAACTGGAGATGTTCCAGGTTAATGACCAGTTCCTGCCGTTCCCAGCGAAGCTGCTCAATAGGGGCCAGCATTTGCTGCGCCCATTCGCTGGAAGCCGTATGGGAAGAAAGGATGAAGATATCTTCTACAGGGACTCTTCCCTGGGCTTTCAGCCCTCCCAGGGACAGTAAAAGTGTGCTCAGACACAGAAGGACTTTGCGTAGCATAGCAAACTGTCTTTATGCCTTCCGGCTGGCCCAAACCTTGGGCGTGTAGCCGGTAATGCGCTTGAAGGTAGAATTGAAGGAAGAGGCGCTCAGGAAGCCCGATGCCTTGGCAATCTCTTCCTGAGAGGCGTTCTTGTTCTTGCGGATATACAGTTCTGCATAGTCTACCCGCATAATATTGAGCAGTTCCGGGAACCCTACCCCATAGGTTTGGTTCACCATCTTAGAAATATAAGTCTTGTTGCTGTCCAGCCGCAAAGCCACGTCCCCCAGAGTGAGACCGGGCTGCAGGAACAGTTCCTCATCCTGCATCAGGTGCTGAAAACGGGTTACCAGGCTGCCTTCGTCCCAATTCTTGGCATTACCGAAGAGAGCGGCAGATAGAGAAGGGGCACCCGCCCGGCGCACCGAGAAAGGATCTGACAAAGCATCCTTGTTCATGCTTATCCGGGATATCACATGCGTGAGTGAATCTCCACTCAAGTCATCCAGCATATCCAACACCATTTCCTCTGTCACGAGGGCCTTATTCTCCCGACTAAAATTGTATCGGAGGGCCGATCCCACTTCCTCTTCTGTAATAAATTCCTTAGTTCCAAAAAGAGCAAACATACCAAAGAAGAACAGAAGAAGAGAGATGATGGCAACCACCCAAAGGGTAACCACCGGATGCAACCTGTAGAAAGGAACGTGCAGGAAAACCTTGACGGAGAAACCGGCCAAGATAAAGAGAGAAAGTGTCATTTGCACTTGCAGAACGCTGATTTTGCGTCCTTTGAACAGGAAGCCCCACCAGTTGGAGGGTTTCAAATGATGACGTTTAATCAATATGCCACAATAGACCAGCATAATCACGGTTTCCAGGGCCATCAATCCCCTGAATACCACCACCGTCAAAATATAATAGACACGGTCTAAGCCCTCAAGGGTTTTGTCAAGGCCAAGGTGATAGCCGGAATAGATTTTTTCCAGGAGCAAGTCTGTCTCTGGTACCCCTTTAAGAAGGGTAATAAGAAGCGCTGCCGTAAACAGGGCTATGGGGATTACCACCCAGAAAAAATGTTCCGGCTTGGAATGGAACGGGGTACTCAGATGTGCAAAATAGATACAGGAAAGTGGAATAATGGCCGGCGCAGAAATAAGGATAACCAAATGGCTCACGGCGTCAGAGCCGGTGAGCGAGCCCAACATCACATCTCCTCCAGCAGTTAGGAAGACGATGAAGAGCAACAGGATCACCAGTTTGAACGTATCCAACCTGGATGCCATAAAACAGTGCACCAGCAGCCAGAACAGGCATACCAGGCCACAAATCACAAAAAAAGGTGTCAGGCTAACAGTTCCAGGAATCATATTTGGCCTCCTCCTTCGGCTTTCAACTGTTCGTCTACCTTGTTTTTCTCTTCCATGAGCAACGAAAGAAGCCAGTCCTGCTGTTCCTGTGAGAGTCCCAAATCCCTGCAGGCGCTTTCGTAACGGTTTAAAATAGCCTCCTGATAGCGGTGGTTTGCCATGGACTTGCGAATTTCGTCCTCAATAGTTTCGTGCTCAATCTCGTAGCAGTCTTGATAGTACTGCCTGTACACACGCTCCGAAGAGAAACCCAAACTATAATAAAACAGGGCCGATGACAAAATCACCACCCCCAGGATACCCACCAACAAGGGCACCCTTTGAATCAGGCCCAGCAGGGCCAGACCTGCGCCTATCAGAAAGAGCAGCAGGGCCAGCAACTGGTGCTTATGGTATTGTAAGATGGACTTCCAATTCATATTATTCGAAGGTATTGTACTGTTTTTTCTGTAAGAACTTTATTCTCATATTATTCTCTACCTCTTTGGCATTTAGCGCCTGCTGGAAGGCACGGCGTTCCATGAGTTGGGCACTGTTCTGGGCCTTCATACGGTCCAGGTTTTCTCTCAGGCGCCACTGATGCAGAAGGACGGTAAAGAAGGCAATCACAAACATTAACAGGAAGCTGGTGAGAATGGTGAACTGGTTGCGCACTTTCAGCCTGTGGGCTTCTTCCCTCAGCTGAACGTTGTGCAGTTCTGCCTCCAGAATGGCCACGTCTTCATTCTGCACCTTAATATAGGTAGAGTCTTTCTCTTCCATCAACTGGGAAAGCTGGTCATAAGCCTGCCGGTAGGCTCCTTGCTGGGCGTAAATAGCATGTTTCTGCTCCAGGCGTGCTCTCCTGCTCCCCAGGGCGTCGGCCTTTTCCAATGCCTCTTTCAGGAGGCCTTTAGAACGAAGGAATGTGATATCCAATCCATTACGGGTGTCGGCATCGGCCTGCAAGGAATAGGTGGGATCTTTCGTGAGACGCTCGTAATAGTCCCAGAAGTCAGGAAAATCTCCTTGCGCATGGCACAGCAAGGCCCGAGTAATGAGGACCTTGGGGCGAAGTGAAGGGAAAAAGTCTTGATAGGATTCTGCCTGCTTGCAAGCGGCCTCTGCCTCCTCGAAATGCTGCATCTTCACCTCTTCCTCTGCAATGAGAATATAGAGATTGGGCATTTCCTGCTCTGTGCGGGCTTCCCGGCAAAAGCGCAAGGCCTGCTCAAAATTCTCCACCGCATGGAAGGAATTGCTGCGGTAGCTTTGAATAAGTCCCAAGAGACGGTACGCGTACATGCGTCCCTGGGCATTGCGTTCTGCTACGGCCTGGCGTTCCATCTCACGGGTTTCCAGCACGGCGTCTGACACGCGGTCCAATAGAAGGAGGAAACCGCAGTATTCGTCCAGGAAAGAAAAGTAGAATTCCCGAAGATCTTTGCGGTCGGACAGAAGTTCTTTCATTTCTGCCGCCACCTCATCCATTCTCTCATATTCTCCCTGGGCATAGCGTACGGGCATTTCCAAAGACAGCCCCAGGCACTTGTAACGAATATTATTCTTATGAACACCCTCTTGATAAAGGGAGTCTGCCAGAGGGAGATTGTCCGGGCTGTACTCTTGCATCCTGGCCTGTGCATAGCGAAGGAAGGTGGGCTGGTCCACGTGCAATTGATTCACAATCTGCGCACGGAGACCCAGGCTCAGAAGAAGAGACAGCAAACAGATGGTTAGGCGACGCACGTTGCTATTAGGGATTCTTGCGTCCCTTGGCAATGGACAGCTGGGTTACCACGCAGGTTAACAGCTTTTCCATGATGATGGGCTTCATGATATAATCGTTGGCACCCAGGTTAAAGCCCTTGGAAACGTCATCGCTGGAGGTGAGAGCACTAAGGATGACTATTTGGATATCTGCATTCTCGGGGCTTTGCCGCAGACGGCGGATTACTTCAAAGCCGTCCACTCCGGGCATCATGAGATCCAGCAAAATAAGATCCGGTTTCTGTCTGGTCACGGAATCCAGGGCCTCCTGGCCACCGGGAGCCGTTTCCAGGGTAAAATTGAAACGGGACAACATCTTGCTCACCAAAAGCAGATTCAAAGGAATATCATCCACCGCCAGCACCCGGCAGTTGGAGAAGTCATAGTTTTGTGCGTAAATAGGAATCATAGCCGGGCGTTAGAAATCTGTGTTACTTTCGTATATCTTGGTTTCCCATCCGGACACGCTGGGTGCGAAACATATTTCGTGGTAAATGGAGCTAAGGTCCAAGCCCAGGTGGAAGGTATACTGCTTACCCGGCTCCATTGTATTTCCGGGAAGCACACCATAGATCATAAACTTCATTACCTGGTCTTTCAAAGGAGCAAAGGGTTCCTCTCCTACTTTAAAGCCGTCCACATCAAAAAGTACCTCTACATGTTGAAGGCCCATTTCAATCTCGTCCGGGATGGCATAGAAGCGGTGGCTTTCATCCATACTTTCCACCAACGCATCCTGTCCAACAAAGCGCTTCCCTGCGGTACCAACGCCAACAGGAGCATCTCCTTCAAACACCACGACATCCCGGTAATAGCCCTGATAATTCCAAATGCCCCTGCTTAAGAGAATGTCATTTACATATACTCCGGCAGAAGCCACATGATAGGCTGTTAGCTTTTTCAGATGAATGAGGCCCTGGAGGTCTTCCCAAGGGGTGACGTCATACACTTTAAAGCCGATATCGTTGGTGATGTGGCGGAATTCCAGAGGAAGCGTATTAAGCATATTGAGGGAACGCTCCACCGTCTTGGAAACAAGCGGACCAGCCTCTGTCTCGGAAAGCGCGTATGGAATGGAGTATGCCTGCAGGGACTTCTCGTAAGAAATATCTCTTACGTGCGGGTAATAGGCACTGAACTGAACGAGGTCTTGTATTTCCAGCAGACCATTGTTCAAGACAGTCTGATACCTCTTTGACTGATTACTATAGACCGCGACATTATCTAAAAGAAGGGTACCGGACGCCTCTTCTATACCAATTAAGGCAAATGGACGGTTTATATCCATAGTGGCTATCATATTGCTTTGCGTAGCCAGAGAGTCTTCACCGGCTTTAGTAGATTGCTTATTGGTGGGGAGTTTAACTCCATCACGAATTACGGATATCTCAAAACCTAGCTTACGACCACCCGAATCCATTGCGTCAGAGTCGTTACGCAATGAATTACAGGCAAGTAAAGCAAGCCCGCTAGCCAAAATGAATAGATTAAGTAAAGTTCTCATAATATCAGTTCTTTGCAAATATAATAAATATTTGCTTTAACGCAAACTTTTTCCAAAATATCACAACAAAATTATTACTTTTTAAAATTAATTAAATTCTAGAATGATTTAATTGATAATTTTTGAAACAAGAAAAGTTGAATTTTTATAAATTGAAACTAAAAGCAAAATGATAGCGAAAAATCATTGATTTACAATATCCCATTATCTAAACGAGGGTAAATTTACGAATCAGAATATTTTCAAATTCAATAATCAAGAATCCGAAAGTCTTGCCGAAAAAATTACAAAATAGTTTCAGATTAACAATAATTTTTAGTAAATTTAAATAGATAAGAAAGGAAAGAAATCCGAAAAAATTGTTGTTAAAGCGCAATATTTCAAGTATTTAGCCAAATTTAACCATGAATGGGCGCGCACATATAAATGGACTATCTATTGCATTCTGCAATCTTTTATTATGCAGTTTTAGCTTGTCCATGCGCGCGCAAGAGGGAGCTAAGACTCAAAATTGGCTGCATTTCCCCTGGAAGAATGTTTCATATTCCGAATATTTTTTCAAAAACGGTCATCACCTGGATTCTCTCGCCCAAATCATCCAATCCTATGGTTTGGAAAGAATTGAGTCGATAGACGTGGTTTCCTATACCTCTCCGGATGCTTCCTACGCAGAAAACTGGCAGTTTACTCAGCAGCGGGCCCAGCAATTTAACCAGGTATTCCGCAAATATTTCCCGGATGCAGCAGCCAAACTCAACGTGGTAGCCGGCGGTGAGGCATGGGAACTTCTTCACAAGCGCCTGGTGGCAGACCAGAAGCTGCGTCCCCGCTTCAAGAATCAGATTTTGGACATTCTGGAAGACAATACCATCGGCTCTGAGAACAGAAAAGAGCGGCTGAAGGCCGAATTGAGCGCTCATAACTACCAGTACATCTCCTTCGCCCACTTCCGCATGGTACGAGGCTTTGACGTTACGGTGCATCTGAATGGGGATATGCTCATCCAGGGTGTTCCTATGACACAGCTTCCCCACTTCCCTATTTCCACGGAAGAAGCTTTTTGCTCAGCTGCAATGAAATCTCAGCCAGAAGAACTGGCCGAAAAGCCCGTAGAAATAAAGCAGGATACTCGCGAAGTTATAGAGCCCATGGCTCCAGGCCACCCTATTATGGCCCTCAGCACCAATCTTCTCTACGACTTTACATACATTCCCCAATACGGAATTACCTCTATCCCCAGTTTCAGCCTGGAAATTTTCCCTTCTACGCGAAGCCGCTTTACCCTGGGCGCAGACGTTGAGTGGCCCATGTGGACTCATCCCAGCACTCACCGTTACATGCAGATTAACAATGTAACGCTCTGGACCCGCTTCTACTTCAAGCGCACGGGCCAAAATCTGCGCCACCGCGGGTGGTACGCTCTGGCCAGCGTAAACGGCGCCCGTTACGGCATTGGCCTCAATGCCAACAAGGGCTGGGAGGGCGAAGGCCTGGGCGCATCGCTAGGAGCCGGCTACAAGCTCACCATCGGCAAGTATTTCTTCCTGGACTTTGGTCTGGCGGCCGGTTTCTTCTACTCCGGCTACGATCCTTACGTCTGGGGCAACGACGCCACTAACTGGTATTACTACGACTATTACGGAGACCCGGACGCCTTCCAGAAGCGAAATCACCGTCTTTTCTGGGCCGGTCCCACGCGAGTATACATCTCATTGGGTTTCGATATTTGGAAACGGGGCAGGAGGACCGTAAGAAAATGACACGGATGCTCCGTCATATCCTTGTTCTGCTTACCGTATGCGCACAGGCGGCCGGATGCACCATTCTGCCGGAGCTGCACCTGCGTCAGCCCATGGAGGCCCAGATCATGCTGGAAACCCAGGTTAACGTAAGTGTTATGTGGCAAGTGAACTGGCAGGCCCAGTGGCAATTCCCCTGGAGCGAGCGCTCCTTCGGTCCTGTGGGATATCAGGAGCCTTCCAGCATACGGGTGCACGAATATCCGCTGGACACGGAAGGTCATCCCATGGCGCATAACGTGTTCAATTTCCACGGCACCAGCACCCTGATGCCCATCACCACCGGCGTATACGACCTCCTGTTCCACAACAACGACTCTGAAACCCTCCTGTTCAACTCTGAGGACGAACTGGGGAGCATTTTCTGCACCACACGCCAGATTTCTTCCGGCCTGAAGGAATCGGCCCACATTCAGACAACTTCGCAGAAGGCCACCAGGGCCGATAGCGAACCCCTCACAACGGAACCCGTAGCCCTGATGCCCGACCCTCTCTACGTCCTTTACGACCGAGGCCAGGTGATTAGCGACAAGCGAGAGGATTATGAGCTAATAGACGGCCGATACGTGCTGCACATCCACGGAGAGCTCAATCCCGCTACATACATTTACCTCTTCCAGGTGAAGCTCCTCAACAACGAGGGCCGCGTGGTGGGCAGTAACGGCGGTGGCGCCATTACCGGCGTAGCCTCTGGCGTAGATTTGCAAACCTTCATCACTTCCGCTTCTACCGTAAGCGTGCCTATGGACGTGTATTTTGACCCCCTGACCAACACTTTGGGCGCCCGCGTGGTCACCTTCGGCCTTCCGGACATCAATCCCTACGAGGAAGCCAGAAGCACCAAGGCCGATGGCAGCACCCACTACCTGGTGCTCAACATTACCTACAATAACAGCACGTGGAAGAATATCCGCATAGACATTTCCGAAGAACTCTGTTCCCTGCCCCTTGGCGGCGTCATCAACCTGGAGCTGGATGTGAACGACTTTCCTCCAGAAGGAGGCACTTCCGGCGGCGGTTTTGACGCCCTTATAGATGAATGGGAAGAGGAAAGCGGAAGCGCAACTATAGTTAACTAATTAATTGATAATATTTTAACAAACCACAAGCGTATGAAAAAGATTATGATTCTCGCAGCTATTGCTGCCGCAGCCATCAGCTGCTCCAAGACTTTTGAGGTCAATGAAGCCATTGGTGAATCTCCTATCGGCTTCAACACATGGAATGATGTGCTTACTAAAGCCAGAACAAATGGAACTGGGACTTCCTCATTTGCCAACGGCGAAATGTTCGGTGTTTATGGCACCAAACGGGTGAGTGCAACACCTTATGAAGTTTTCAATGGCGCTGCCATTAAAGCTACCGTAAGTGAAGCTGTCAGCTGGAACTATAATGATGCCAGCGATATCAAATACTGGGATCCGGCAGCCACCAGCTACACCTTCTATGCCGCTCTTCCGTCCTCTATGGTAACGGCTTACAACAGCCTAACAGACGAACAGAAAACAGCTAACGGGAATGCTGCTTATTCTGCCAATGGTAAGTTTTACGGCAGCTTTACTTTTAATGATCCTACTGCCATCACTAATGATGTGATGATTGCTTCAGAAACGACCGTTACCAGTGGCAATTTTAAGCAGGAAGTTCAGCTTGCTTTCAACCATATTGCCTCTTGTGTATCCCTGGTTGCAAAGAAAGATGCCGCTCTTTCCGGTGCTACTGTTAAAGTAACAGGCGTCAAGTTCAATAACGTTAAAAAGAGTGGTAATTTCCATGTTACGGCCTATAGTACATCTCCTTCCGTTACCTGGAGCAACCAGAGCGGATTCATTGAAACTGTGACCGATTCCAAAATCTACAGTGTAAATATTGGTGGAGATAAAACTGTTGATGCCTATTCCACTTACGAAGCAGATCACGACGTGGATGCAACCAACGGTGACCCTAACGCAATTTTTGGCGGTCTCGTTTTCCTTCCCCAAACCTTTACGGACGGTACGGAGCAGATGCTTATTTCCTATACCATCAAGGTTGGTAATGAGCCGGCTAATGTTTACACAGATGTTCCGGTAGATCTCTATGATTTCATGGACTCTGACTCCAATGATAACAGCGCAGGTTCCCATGTCTCTTCCTGGGACTTTGGCAAGCACTACACTTACACCATTACCATCGGCGCCAATGCCATCCAGTTCAGTGCAAGTGTTAACCCCTGGACTGCTTCTTCCTCCGCATATTACTACCTCGTCGACTAATCATGTTTAACCGCATCATACGCATAGCAGTCGCTGTGGGCGCACTCTTCATGTTGGGAGGGTGCGTCCGCAAGGCTGAGCTTACGCCGGAATCCGAGGAGAATTACATCGGATTCAGCGCAGGTCAGTCTCCCCTGCTGCGTGATGCGTCCACCAAGAGCACCACAGAAAGCTTCTCCTCCAACGACGACACCTTTGCCGTCTTTGGCGAGCGGGTCACATCGGCCGACGAGCATTCTCAGGTATTTAACGGCACCACGGTCTCTCACCACTACATTTATGGCGAGATAGACTACTGGGACTACGAGAGCCACCGCTACTGGTACTGGGCCAGTACCTCGGACCGGTACGACTTTGTGGCCGTTTCTCCCGCCCTACAGAGAACCAACAAAATTCAATCTGTGGACAATCTGAAAGTATCCACTCCCTACGACATACTCACGGAAGTGGATTCAGAAGACATTTTGGCCGCAGCCTACCGCAGAAACGGGAATGTGGCCAACCCCATTTCCACCGTCCAGCTTTCCTTTGCCCACATGGGCAGCGCAGTGAGTATTTCACTGGCCAACAGCTCTGAAAACAAGTCTGTTACCATCAACAGCATCTGGTTTAAGAACCTGGTAGTGAAGGCCGATGCCACCGTTTCGCTGGATAATTATGGCAGACCTTATCTGAGCTGGGAAAATCTGCAGAGAAGTGCCAGCAAAGTGCGGGAACAGCAATTGAACACCGTCGTTGGCTGCGGCGGAGAAGAAAGCGGAGGCTTTCAGATTATGATTCCCCAGGAGCTGAGCATCAACGCCGGTGAAGAGTATCAGCCCACCCTGGTGATTAACTATACTCCGGACGGAGGCGCCGCCACCGAGCACAGCATTCTCCTGCGGGAGGTGATGCGGTCCGATGGAGTCACTCCCCTCGACCGATGGGAAATGGGACACAAATACACCTATTCCATATCTATGAGACTGGACGGCTGTCTGCTGGTTACGGTTACCACCACGCCTTGGGATGTACCCGTAGAAGCCGAGACCCCCGGCATATTGATTTAATGAGAAGAAAAGGACTCATATGGCTGCTCCTGCT
>DFLI01000130.1:2401-10257 GCA_002373715.1 Bacteroidales bacterium UBA3623 | reverse complement strand
GGGCTTGGGCAGGCGTACGTGCCGCAGCCACTGGGTTTCGAAAACGGCCGGCTGGGCGTCCAGGGCCTTCAGGTCCAGGCTGTCTCCGCGGCGGGAATACGGGTCCACATTCACGTAACCGGCATTGAAGGAAGTGAGGTTCTGGAAGAAGTGCGTGCCCTGGCTGGGGTCCACCCGGAAGTCCGGTAAAGAGCACTCTACCAGCGCTTTGGCTTCGGAAATATCGCTCCAAACTACCGGCACGCCAAGGGTGGGGATGCTGGAGCCCCATCGGCCGTAGCCAATGAGAACATACTGCCGTCCCTCTGTGCGAAGCTGAGCGTTGAGGGTGCGAAGTTCGGCCGCCATTTCCTCCGTCTTCATCTTGTCGAAGGCATCGGCCTTTAAATAAATCACATCCTCCAAACCGCCAATCCAGCCCGTTCCAAGGGCACTTTCGGAGGTGACGATGGCGCCGGAGCAGTCCAGTTTTCTCCAGTCTACATCGGCCTTAAGGCTGTCGCTGGAGATGGGGCGCACCTGCAGCGCGTTGAACACGCCGGTGCTTAGTTCTGCGGCATACTCAATTTCTACGCCGCCCTGCATTTCGCGAGAGCAGATGTCCAGCAGTTCCTGAACAATTTCTGCCAGCGGGAAGGTGCCGTAACGCAAAATGTGTGAGAAGGTTACGGCCTTGGGACCGTTGGCCATGGGGGAGTCTACCATGCGCTGGTTTTCATAGTCGTAAGTGGACACCACGCGGTTAAAGGAATTGAAGCGCGTGCAGTCGTAAATGTCTATGCGGTCCAGGTTCACGGCGTCGTCCACCGAAGTTTTGAACTTCTCCGGCTGCAGGTTCAGGGCATACATCACCTTCTGGGTGTCCCGCATGGCCAGATCCGGGGTGGAGGTTTGCAGTACGTGCTTGGGGTAGGCGGGGGAGAAGCGCAGCACCTGCTCGCCGTCCACCACTGCCTTGCCCAGGCCGTAGGCCACTTTGACAATGCCTTCCTCGGCCTTTTCGTGGCCGATGGGATAGTAGTTCACGCTGCGCCCAACGCCGGAGAGGGTGGGGAAGAAGTAGCCCTGGTCTTCGGCCCCGCAAATCTCCTGCAGGATGATGGCCATCTTTTCTTCCGAAATCACGTTGGCGGTGGCGGTGATATAGCCTCTGGAGGAGGCGTAATAGACCGATGCGTATACGCTCTTGATGGCTTTGGACAGCAGGCGCAGCTGCTGATCTTCGTTCTCCACCGAAGGAATCATGTAGGTGGAGTATACGCCGGCAAACGGCTGATAGTAAGAGTCTTCCAGCTTGGAAGAGGAACGCACGGCAAGGGGCGTTTTCACTACGCGGATAAAGGCCCTCAGCGCTTCCGTCACATCCTGCGGAAGGTTGGAGGAAACGAATTCCGACAGAATCTCAGAGTCTGAAATGTCTGAGTTAATCACATACTGCAGGCCGTTTTCCAGAATGAAGCGGTCGAAACAGTCGGTGGCCAGCACCAGCGTGCGCGGTACCGTGATATGCACACCCTCCCACTTGTCGTACAGCCGGTGCTGGTACAGGATGTGGTTCAGGAAGGCCAGGCCCTTGCCCTTTCCGCCCAGCGAACCGTCTCCATAGCGGGAGAACCACACCGTGTCGTTGTAGGTGGCAGGGTCAAAACGGGCCACCACGCCCAGGCTCTGGGATACGCGGTAGGCGTGAATCTTTTCTATGGAAGCCTTGCGGAAATCGTCGTTGGTGGGGTAGGTGATGTTTTTGATAACCGTACCGTGCTCGAAGATACCGCGGGCCAGCAGCCAGCGGGAAAGGTAGTTCTTGCTGCGCAGGCGGCCAATCTGGTCGTCCGGCAAGGTGGCCAGAATCTCTTCCACGCCCTGCAGGTCGTGCGCACGGGCGGTTTCCCTGCCGCGGGCGTCAGTGGCTACAAAATCGCCAAAGCCAAATTCTCGGCCGATATATTCCGAAAGCTCGTGGGTGAGCGTCTTGGAGCGCTTCATCAGGAAGCCGGCGCGAAGGCCCTCGGCCACCGACCGCATGCTCTCCTGCGAACTCTGCATGAGGATGGGCATCTTGGGAATCTCGGCCCTGATGAGCTTACACAGGTCCACACCCGCATCCAGCTTTTCGCTGGAAGGATCGTCGTTTTTGTGCAGCACAAAGCCGATGTCCGAAATAACGCCCAGCAGGTTCTCCTTGTAGGTATTGTACAGGTTCACCGCATCGTCGTAGTTGGTGGCCATGAGGATTTTCGGGCGGGCCCGCTTACGGAAAATCTGCTGCTCTTCGTTCAGGGCGTCCCGCACGGCGGCAATGTTTTGCTGTAGCACCAGTTTGTACAAAAGGGGCAGGTAAGTGGAATAGTACCGCACCGAATCTTCCACCAGCAGAATGCACTGTACGCCACTTTTCAGGATGTCGTCCGGGGCGTTCAGGCTGTCTTCCAGCAGCTTGATAATAGCAATAATGAGGTCCGTACTGCCGTTCCAGTTGAAGATGTAGTCGAAGCACGTGCGGTCCCGGCCTCTCAATTGGCGGGAAACCTCTTTGGAAAAGGAAGTGAGCAGCACAATGGGCGTTCCGGGGGCCGATTCTTTCACGCGGCGGGCGAAGTCGAAAACATCGGCCCCGCCGGCGTTGTACATGGCAATGACCAGGTCCCAGCTCTCACCGGCCACCAGCCGCTCCAGGGCCTCTCCTGTGGACGATACCCGCTCAAACACCGGGGGATTACTCAGATTCAGCTCCGAGTACTCCCGGGCAATGCGCATATCCAACCGACCGTCCTCTTCCAGCGAGAAATTATCGTAATTATTGCAAACGACGAGAATCCTCCGGATTCGTTTCGTCATCAGTGCTGCATTTTCCATCCCTTATCATGCTAAAACTCTCAAAGGTACGCATTTAATCCCGTAATCCCAATACTACCCCTATTCGCACTCGTCACTCTGCCCTTTCCCTCGCCCCACACGCCCATCGCCAAGCCCTGTGACGGCTTCTCACGGCTTCCCGCCGTGCTCCCGCCCGTGGCCAAGCCCTGTGACGGCTCCTCGCGGCTTCCCGCCGTGCTCCCGCCCGCCGCCAAGCCCTCCATCGGCCCTAGACGGCTTGAAGCCGTGCTACATTTATGTGCAGAAGTGCGCGCGCTTCGTGCATAAGTTACGTATGTTTCAA
The DNA here is from genome assembly GCA_002373715.1 of Bacteroidales bacterium UBA3623. GTDB lineage: Bacteria > Bacteroidota > Bacteroidia > Bacteroidales > UBA932 > Cryptobacteroides. Next base: position 7,097 of record DFLI01000130.1, on the reverse strand, counting down.
TATCGTGCGCCCAGCCGAAAAACACATTTCAACGGCGTGGAAAGCGGATTGTGCTACTTAACCGTGTGAAACCTTTTTTACACCGATAAGAATCTGCATCTTTGCAAAGCGGTAGCGCCATAAAAGGGAACACTAATAATTGTACCTTTTATGGATCGAATACAAAGAGAACGCAAAGAGTATCGCTTATTACCTCGCGGGTATTATCATTTGGACACGGATGGATGGAGTGGCGGAGAACTATTCCATACGATTGAGCAGTACGTACAGGGAATGGCTGGAATAGCCCTACTTTCCATCAAGTTTGGGGTTACCATCTACGCTTTCGAGCTGATGCCCAACCATATCCATATACTATTGAGCGGAACGGGTGCGCAGTGTTTGGAGTGTTTCTATTTCCTTATCAGACGGATTAACAAAAAGTTAAGGGCCGATGGCTACCCTCCATTACCAAATGACTATTGGCTTAAACTGACACCTATCAACAATCGTGAATCCATGCGGCAGCACGTGATATACCTGGCCCGCAACAAATACGAAAAGAATGAATGCACCCCGTTCGGCCATATGTGGGGAACCGGCTATCTGATTTATAATCAAATTGTTGATTTGATAGAAGGGAGGCCGGTCAGCTCGTTTCTGAAAAAGGATATAGAACAGCTGACAGGGAGCCAAACCCCTCTTCCGCCGCACTGGCTCATTAATCCGGTAGTGGGAGTATTGCCGTCTAATTATGTCGATATTCCTAAACTGAAAGAACTGTTCCCCTCCGTTCGGCATTACCTGGCCATGATGGTCAAAGATTATGAGGCCATCGTTCGGATAAGTAACCAGCTTGGAGAAGCGGTGGAATGGTCCGAGGACGAGGCAAGGGACATACTCTCAAAGGTTTGCAGCTCCATGTTTCCGGGGAAGAGTTTATTTACCTTATCGGCCGATGAAAAAAGCAAGCTGGCTGTGCGGGCCGATAGCACTTACCAACTTCCTGCCACCCTGATGGCTCCCGCTTTGGGCTTGTCCGTACACGTGCTGGGCCAAGTCCTTCGCTCAAAAGAGTACGGAATCAGGAAGTGAGCCCGCCGCCAAGCCCTGTGGCGGCTTCTCACGGCTCCCCGACGTGCTATCGCCCGCCGCCAGGCCCTGTGACGGCTCCACGCGGCTTCCCGCCGTGCTCCCGCCCGTCGCCAAGCCCTCCATCGGCCCTACACGGCTTGAAGGCGGGCTTCAGAAGAGCTGTCGATATAGCCAAAGTTTTTGTATCTTTGCGAATATGAAACGCATTATCACTCTTCTCCTTCTGTTTGTTATGGCCTGGGGAGCTCGGGCGCAGGAGACCTATCAGTTTGCATCGCGAGATACCTGCGATCTTTATCTGGATATCTTCCGGCCGGTGCTGGGCACTTCCACCACCTTCCAGGGCCAGGAAAAACCCACCATCCTGCACGTGTTCGGGGGCGGTTTCGTTATGGGAAAACGCAGTGACGGTTTTGTGCGCAACTGGGTCAAACTCCTGAACGAAGAAGGTTACACGGTGGTTACCATGGATTATCGGCTGGGTATGAAGGGTTACAAGATGGGTAAGGGCCTGTCGGGCGCCTACAAGTCTTCAGACCGTTTCCTGCTGGCCCAGACCGTGGGTGTGGAGGATGTGTTTGCTGCCGTCTCCTATCTCATTGACAACCGGGATAGCTTGAGCATAGATACGGACAATCTGGTACTCTCCGGCAGCTCGGCGGGTGCCATCATCACCTTGGCGGCCGTGCGGGACCTGGCCAACGGGCACACCGGTGTGCTGCCGCAGGATTTCCGCTTCAAGGGTGCCATGTCCTTTGCTGGTGCCATCATCTCTACCAGCGGGGCGCCGCAGTTTGAATCGGCCCCCTGCCCTGTGCTGCTTATGCACGGAACGGAAGACCAGGCGGTGGCCTACAAAAAGTTCGTCTCCGCGGGCCGGGGCATCTGGGGCAGCGATTATTTGGCCGATCAATGGGCCAAGAAAGGCTGGACATACTGCATATACCGCTTCAAAGGCCGCACGCACGACGTGGCCGCCTACCACCTTATACAGTGGCCCATTGAGAAGCAGTTCCTGGAACAGAACGTAATCCTGGGTCACAAGCGCACCGTGGACGCTACGGTACAAGACGATTCCCTCCCCTCCAACTGGGGCCAAGTCACCCTGGATACCATTTACAGATAGTATATGAAACGACTGGTATTTTACCTTATGGCTCTTCTAGCGGCAGCTTGCTGCGACAAACCCGACAGAATCCTCTTTGTAGGAACATACACAGACGGCTTCCTGGCCCTGGACTATAACAGCGGCGAGGTCATTGCCAAAGCCGCCATGCCCAATCCCTCCTTCCTGGCTTTGGAAGGCAACAAGGTATACGCCGTAAGCGAAATGCCGGACAGCACGGCCTCGGTATGGACCTGGCGCTGGAACGGCAACGGTTTTGAGAAGCTGGGCGAGCAGCCCACCGGCCTGCCGGCCCAGGGCGAAGACCCTTGCTATGTGGCCACGGACGGTCATTATGTGGCGGTGGCCAACTACAGCGGCGGCACGCTGGCCATGTATAAGCTTGATAAGCGGGGCGTCGTGGGTCCTTTGGACTCCCTCGTTGTGAGCGGTGTGGGCGGCCCGGACCTTTCCCGGCAGGCAACGCCCCACGTGCACTGCGCCAGCTTCACTCCGGATGGTAAACATCTCTTTTTCAGTGAATTCAGTGCCGATGCCATTGGCTCCCTGGACATCACGGGTGGCATTTCCAATTACCACATAGCCGCCAATTTTCTGGCCGATTTCGGCCCGCGCCACCTGCTCTTTGACAAGAGCGGAGAGCATTTTTACGTGATTGGAGAGCTTTCCGGAGACGTGGCCGTGTTCGATTACGCCTACGGCAAGCTTAGCCCTAAGCAGGTAATAAAGGCCGATGACGTAGACGCCCGCGGCGCCGCCGACATCCACCTGAGCCCCGATGGCAAGTACCTCTACGCCAGCCTTCGCCTCCAGAACGACGGCATTGCCATCTTCAGCGTGGCCCAGGACGGCACGCTCACCCGCACAGGCTATCAGCTCACCGGCCCGCACCCTCGCAACTTCCTGGTAACGGAAGACGAAGTGGTGGTGGCCTGCCGGGACAACAACTCCATAGAAATCTACTCCCGCGACAAAAAAACCGGCAACCTGCAGGATACAGGTCGCCGGATTCAGGTTGAAAAACCGGTTTTTGTAGCGTTCGGTAACTAGACCAAACCCTGATCGGTCATGGCGCCGGCCACCTTGATAAAGCCGGCCAGGTTGGCGCCCTTCACATAATTCACAGTTCCATCGGGCTCCGTGCCGTACTTGACGCAGGCGGCATGGATGTCCTGCATAATACGGTGCAGGTAGCTGTCCACTTCCTCGGCCGTCCAGTGCTGACGCATGGAGTTCTGGCTCATTTCCAGACCGCTGGTGGCCACGCCGCCGGCGTTGGAAGCCTTACCCGGAGAGTAAAGCAGGCCGGCACCCTGAACCAGCTTGATGGCCTCGGGGGTGGTGGGCATGTTGGCGCCTTCGGCCAGGCAGATGGCGCCGCCCTTGATGATATTTTTCGCATCGGCCACCTCTATCTCATTCTGCGTAGCGCAAGGAAGAGCGATGTCGCAAGGGATCTTCCAGGGGCGTTCTCCCGGGAAATACTGGGCCTGCGGATATCTGTTTACATATTCTTTGATGCGGGCGCGACGGATGTTCTTGAGCTCCAGCACGTACGCCATCTTTTCTTCGTTCAGTCCCTCGGGGTCGTAGATGAAGCCGTCGGAGTCGGACAGGGTTTGTACCTTGGCACCCAGGCGCATGGCCTTCTGGGCTGCATACTGGGCCACGTTACCGGCGCCGGAAATGTTCACCTTCTTGCCCTGGAAGCTCTCTCCACGGGTGGCCAGCATCTGCTCGGCAAAGTAGCATAGGCCGTAACCGGTGGCCTCCGGACGCAGCAGGGAACCGCCCCAGGCAAGGCCCTTACCGGTAAGGGTGCCGGAGAATTCATCACGAAGACGCTTGTACTGGCCAAAGAGGAAGCCAATTTCACGGCCACCCACGCCGATATCTCCGGCGGGCACGTCCGTATCGGCCCCAATGTGACGGCTCAGTTCCGTCATGAAGCTCTGGCAGAAGCGCATCACCTCCATGTCGGATTTACCGCGCGGGTTGAAGTCGGAACCGCCCTTGGCGCCGCCCATTGGGAGGGTGGTGAGGGCGTTCTTGAAGGTTTGCTCGAAAGCCAGGAACTTCATGATGCTCAGGTTCACGCTGGGATGGAAGCGGATACCGCCCTTATACGGGCCGATGGCACTGGAGCACTGCACGCGGAAACCGCGGTTGATGTGGACTTCCCCACGATCATCCATCCACGGAACGCGGAAGATCACGATGCGCTCGGGCTCCACAATTCGTTCCAGGATTTTCTGGTCGATGAGTTGGGGGTTCTCGGTAATGTAGGGAGCGATGCTTTCCACCACTTCCCGCACGGCCTGATGAAACTCAGACTCGCCAGGATTCTTGGCCACAACCTCGGCCATGAACCCTTCGATGTACTTTTGGGTAAAATTGTCCATAGGGGAAACACTAAACTAACCGCCCACAAATATAGTAAAAATATTTAATATGCAATCCCTGAGGGAAATATAAGTTAGGCCGATGGAGGGCTTG
>DFLI01000130.1:0-2284 GCA_002373715.1 Bacteroidales bacterium UBA3623 | reverse complement strand
CGGGCTGGAGGAGGAGTATGATACGATTTTTTAGTATATTTGTATGACTATGACGCTGGAGACTAGCATACAGTACTTGCCGGGAGTGGGGCCCAAGAGGGCTGCGCTGCTGGGGCAGGAGCTGGGCATAGAAACGGTGGGGGACTTGGTGCACTTGTACCCCTTCCGCTATATAGACCGCAGCAGCATAGTGCGTATTGCCGATGTACAGCCGGACTTAGCCCTGGTGCAGGTGCGGGCCACGGTGCAAAAGGTAAGGCTTTTTGCCAAGAATGGGGCGGAGCTGCCGGCCGAAAAACTCAAGTACAACGCGGTGAGCAGGCTATCGGCCATGGTGGCCGATGACAGCGGCGAAATGGAAGTGGTGTTTTTCAAAGGCGTGAAGTGGATGCACGAGCGTCTGGTACCCGGTAACACCTTCATCTTCTTTGGCAAGCCTGCCGTGTTCCAGAACCACCTGAACATGGTGCACCCGGAGGTGGATGCACCGGACAACAGCAATACGGGCGTTCTCACGGGCGTGTATCCTTCCACGGAAAAACTTAAGAATGCGGGCATTACCGGAAAAGTGATGCTCAAACTCATGGCCACGGCGCTGAACGAAGTGCTGCCCATAGTGCCGGAAACCCTGCCGGACTATGTGCTTAAGGAAAAGGGACTGGTGCCGCTCACCTTCGCGCTAAGACAAATCCATTTCCCGGTGGACCAGGCCTCCCTGGGCAAAGCTTCCTATCGGCTCAAATTTGAGGAACTTTTCCTGCTGCAGCTTAGCCTGCTCAAGCAAAAATATATCCGCAGTCACAATGCCGTGGGCCTCACTATGACCCAGGTGGGCCAGCCCTTCAACGACTGCTTCAACGCCCTTCCTTACGAACTTACCGGCGCCCAGAAACGAGTAATACGGGAAATCCGTGAAGACATGAAGAGCGGCCACCAGATGAACCGTCTGCTGCAGGGAGACGTGGGCTCCGGCAAAACCATGGTGGCGGTTCTGAGCGCCCTCATTGCGGTGGGAAACGGCTACCAGGCCTGTATTATGGCACCCACCGAAGTGCTTTCCCAGCAGCATTACGCCAACGTTTCCAAGTATCTCCAGCCCACCGGCGTGCGCTGCGCCCTTCTCACCGGCACCACCACGGCGGCCCAGCGGAGGGAAATCCATGCGGGGCTGCAGGACGGGAGCATCGGCATTCTTATCGGCACCCATGCTCTTATTGAAGATACGGTGCAGTTCAAGGCGTTGGGCCTGGCCATTGTGGACGAGCAGCATCGCTTTGGCGTGGAGCAGCGCGCCCGGCTGTGGAATAAAGGCTATCAGAGCATTCCGCCGCACGTACTGGTGATGACGGCAACGCCCATTCCGCGCACCCTGGCCATGACGCTATACGGAGACCTCGATGTTTCCGTGATAGACGAAATGCCCCCGGGCCGTAAACCCGTCACCACTATGTGTGTAGGGGAGAGCAAGCGGCACGCCATGCACAATTTCATCCGAGACGAAATTGCCAAGGGCCGGCAGGCGTTCATTGTGTATCCGCTCATCTTCGAGAGCGAAAAACTGGACTACAAGAACCTCCAGCTGGGGTATGAAGAAATCATGAAGGTGTTCCCGCTGCCGGATTATAAAGTGGCCATCGTGCACGGGCAGCAGAACGCTCAGGAAAAGGCATTTAACATGGACGCCTTTGTGGCGGGCCGGGCTAATATATTGGTTTCCACCACCGTTATTGAAGTGGGCGTGGACGTGCCCAACGCCTCCGTAATGGTCATTGAAAGTGCCGAGAGATTCGGCCTGAGCCAGCTCCACCAGCTGCGTGGCCGTGTGGGCCGAGGCGCGGAGCGCTCCTACTGCATCCTCATGAAAGGCACCAAGGTTTCAAAAGAGTCCCAAAAGCGGCTGGACCTTCTCTGTGCCACGGAAAACGGCTTTGAACTGGCCGAAGAAGACATGAAGCTCCGCGGCCCCGGAGACCTGGAAGGTACCCAGCAGAGCGGTCTGCCCATCAGTCTGAACATTGCCTCCCTGGCCAAGGACGGCCTCATCCTCTCCGATGCCCGGGCCTACGCCCAGCATGTCCTGGACCAGGATCCCACCCTCCAGGATCAAAAAAATGCCCCGCTGCTAAAAGAGCTGCAGCGGGACAAATATAAGACGAAGGATTATTCACAAATCTCTTAGGAGATCCCGGGTCAAAGCCCGGGATGAGGGGAATCGTCATTCCCGGCTTGACCGGGAATCTATTTCATCCAACGGTCCAACCAGTTGAAGTAGCTGCGGTGCCAG
>DFLI01000089.1 GCA_002373715.1 Bacteroidales bacterium UBA3623 | reverse complement strand
ATGCACCTGATGGACCGCCTCCGCGCCGAATGGGGCGTCAAGTTTCCGGGGGAATAATTACCCTATAATACACTTCCCCACCTTGGGGATTCGCTGGAGCAGAACCGCTGCGGCGCCTACCACCACGACCCGCAGGAAATCCAACCAGACTTCTCTTTTCATAATATGTAGCTTACTTCTTTGAATCTGTAATAATAGTCTCCCCCATCCAGGTTGCGGATGTGCAGGCGGCCGTCGGGCTCCACGCCCTCAATGACGCCCTGGTACTCGCAGTCTGTAAGGAGGTCGTGATACCGGGCCGGTACGCCCTTCCGGAACAGCCGGGCCGAATAGGCGGCAAACAGTTCCTCTGAGAGCAGCTGCGGCATAAGGCCGGCAAAGATATCCAGAAACGCCTGCAGCTCTGCTTCCAGTTCATATTCCTTTCCAGTGCACAGGGCCAGAGAGGTAGCATTGGCCAGCTGCGGAAATTCCTTCTGATTGATATTGATGCCAATCCCTATCACCGAGGCCATGAGCTGGCAGCCGGGGCCCAGGGTGTTTTCCAGCAGCATCCCGCAAATCTTTCGGCCTTCCACATATATATCGTTGGGCCATTTGATATCGGCCTTTACGCCCCGGGATTCCAGATAAGAAGCCACTGCCACAGAGGTAAGATAATTGAGCCTGGGGGCATCGGGGGCCGATATGGGAAGATCCTTCAGGACAATAGAGAAGGTGAGGTTTTTCCCCGGCTCCGTGAACCAGGTGTTGCCCCGCTGGCCGCGACCCGCCGTCTGCTCCCGGGCGGCCAGCACGGTGCCGCCGGACAGCTCCGGAAGCCGCCGAAGGGCTTCGGAGTTGGTGGAGTCGATGCTGTCCAGCCAGAGGAGATGCCCGGTCAAGCCGGGCATGACGGGGGAGGTCATGGCCGACTCCGATTGGCCATCTCCGGGCATGACGGGGGGATTCATATTCCTTCGATGGCTATGCCTTCTTCCGGGAAGTCTCCTTCGGGCTCGTTGAAGGGCTGGAGGAAGGGGTTGGAGGTGCCCTCGCGGGCTATGGTGGTGGGCTGGCCGTGGCCGGGGATGACGTCCGTGTCTCCGGGCAGGGTGAGGAGCTTTTGCTGGATGCTCCTGATCAGCGCATCGTAGTCTCCCCCACCCAGGTCTGTGCGGCCGATGCTGCCGGCAAAAAGGGTGTCTCCGCTGAGAAGGAGGCTGTTATCGGCCGAATAATAGCACACGCAGCCGGGCGTATGGCCGGGCGTGTGAATCACCGTCCAAGGCGTGCCGGCGGTGTTGATCACCTGCCCATCGGCCACGTCGGTGGTGGCTATATTGTGCTTAAATATCTTGAGGTCCTCCATGCCCTTGAAAGCAGAGGCGCCGTTGGCCAGGATGCCCTTATCGGCCGGATGCATGTACACCGGAACGGGGAAAAGCTTGAGCAGTTTCTCCACGCCCCATACGTGGTCGAAGTGGCCGTGGGTGAGCAGAATGGCGTCCGGGGTGAGGCCGTGGGCTTTCAGGAAGTCAGTCAAATCCTTGACGCCCTCGTCCGAGGACATGCCGGGGTCTACCAGCGTGCAGGCCGTTTGACCATCGGCCCAAAGGACCACACAGTTGGTTCCGATGGGGTTAAAAGTAAATATGCGGGAATGAAGCATAGGCGAATTCTTTAATTGCAAATTTACTAACTTTTTGCCAACTTTGTAGAACAAAGAAAGCTTAGCGGATGCACATCGGAATTGCCGGAAATATAGGTAGCGGAAAAACCACCCTCACCACTCTTTTGGCCCGCCATTACGGCTGGACGCCCAAGTTTGAGTCCGTTACCTACAACCCCTATCTGGCAGACTATTATGCCGATATCAAACGCTGGTCCTTCGCTCTGGAAATGTACTTCCTGCAGCAGCGCCTGCACGACGTTTTGGAAATTGCCAAATCCAAGGAGGTCATTATCCAGGACCGTACCCTCTTCGAAGGCGTACACATTTTTGTGGCCAACAATTACGCCCAGGGAAACCTCTCTGAAAGGGATTACAACACCTACATGGACACCTTCAACGTAATGATGGAAGTGGTGAAGGAACCGGACCTCATGATTTATCTCAAGAGCAGCATTCCTCACCTTGTGTCCCAAATCCAAAAGAGGGGAAGAGACTACGAGCAGTCCATCTCCATTGAATATCTGAGCGGCCTCAACGAAAGGTATGAAAAGTGGATTTCGGAGTACAAGGGCCGCCTCATTACCATAGACGCAGACAATCTGGATTTTCTCAATCGGCCCGAAGACTTTGCCGTCATTACAGACCAGATTGACGCAGAACTGTACGGATTATTTTAAAAGCTCAATACTATGCACATCGCTATCGCAGGAAACATCGGCAGTGGAAAAACCACCCTTACCAAGATGCTGGCGGCTCACTACGGCTGGACGCCCAAGTTCGAATCCGTAGACTACAACCCCTACCTGGCAGACTTCTACGAAGACATGGAGCGCTGGAGCTTCAACCTCCAGATTTACTTCCTAAACAAACGTTTCCAGGATGTAGTAGAAATCTCCAAGCACTCGGAGGTCATTATCCAGGACCGCACCATCTACGAGGATGCCCGCATCTTCGCTCCCAACCTGCATGCCATGGGCCTCATGTCCACCCGGGACTTCGAGAACTACAGTGACCTCTTCGACCTTATGATGTCCCTGGTGAACCCGCCGGATCTTCTTATTTACTTAAGGAGTTCCATTCCCAACCTCATTGCCCAAATCCAGAAGCGTGGCCGTGAGTATGAGCGTTCCATCCGCATAGACTACATTACCGGTCTGAACCAGCGTTATGAAGACTGGATCAAAGACTACAAGTCCCGCCTCCTCATCATAGATGTGGACAATATCAAGTTTGAGAACAAGCCCGAAGACTTCCAGTTCATCACGGACAAGATAGACGCGGAACTGTACGGCCTGTTCCCCGCCGAATAAGGTTTACAATACCTCTTTTAAGAAGGGTCCGGTGACAGAAGCCGGATCCTTTGCTATTTCTTCGGGGGTACCCTGGGCCACGATGTGGCCACCCTTACGGCCGCCGGCCGGGCCCATGTCAAAGAGATAGTCTACACTCTTGAGCACGTCCAGATTGTGCTCGATGATGATGACGGTGTTGCCGGCATCCACCAGTTTCTGCAACACGCCCAGCAGCACCTTGATGTCTTCGAAGTGCAGGCCGGTGGTGGGCTCGTCCAAAATGTACAGCGTTTTTCCGGTGGAAGGACGGGAGAGTTCGGCCGCCAGTTTCATGCGCTGGCTTTCACCTCCGGAGAGGGTAACGGCACTCTGCCCCAGCCGCACATATCCCAGGCCCACGTCTACCAGGGCCTTCAGTTTAGCGGCAATCTTGGGCACGGGTTTGAAGAACTCGTAGGCCTCGGAGATGGACATCTCCAGCACGTCGTTGATACTCTTTCCCTTGTACTTCACCGCCAGGATATCCTCCTTGTAGCGCGTGCCGCCGCATACTTCGCAGGGTACATGCACCGAAGGCAGGAAGTTCATCTCTATCACCTTGATGCCGGCGCCCTTGCACTCTTCGCATCGGCCTCCGGGCACATTGAAGGAGAATTTTCCGGCGTTGTAACCGCGCACTTTGGCATCCTGAGTTTCCTCGAAGAGGGCACGGATATCGCTGAACACGGCGGTAAAGGTGGCGGGATTGGAGCGCGGCGTGCGGCCGATGGGACTCTGGTCAATCTCGATGAGCTTGTCAATATTCTCAATGCCCTCCAGGGCCTCGTAGGGCAGCGGCTTCTCCTTGGAACGGTAGAAGGTGCGTTTGAGGATGGGCATGAGCGTTTCGTTCACCAGGGAGCTCTTGCCGGAGCCCGACAAACCCGCCACGCCAATGAGGCAGCCCAGCGGGAAGCTCACGTCCACGTTCTTGAGGTTATTGCCCGTAGCCCCCTTCAGGGTGAGATAAAGTCCGTTCCCGGGACGGCGCGTGGCCGGCACGGGAATGCTTCGCTTCCCCCTCAGATAATCCAGGGTTATGGATGAGGTTTTGCCCTTCAGCAGTTCCTTCAGAGGGCCGTTGGCACAGATGCGTCCGCCGTTTTCTCCGGCGCCGGGGCCCACGTCCACCAGCCAATCGGCACTTAACATAGTCTCTGCATCATGCTCCACCACCATCACAGAATTTCCTTCATCGCGCAGAGCCTTGAGGGAAGCAATGAGCTTGCGGTTATCCTTCTGGTGCAGGCCGATGGAAGGCTCATCCAGAATATAAAGCACATTCACCAGGCGGGAACCAATCTGCGTAGCCAGGCGGATGCGCTGGCTTTCGCCGCCGGACAGGGAGCCGGTGGAACGGTCCAGAGAAAGATAGTCCAGGCCTACATCCAGCATGAACTGCACGCGTTCCCGCAGCTCTTTGAGAATATCCCGGGACACGTTCTTCTCCCGCTGATTAAAGCCCTTGGGGATGGTATCCAGCCACTCCCGCAGTTCCGTCATTTCCATGGCGGCCACTTCGGGGATGGTCTTTCCGTCTACCTTAAAGCACAGAGCTTCGCGGTTCAGGCGCGTTCCCTGACACACAGGGCAGGTAACGGTATCTTCAATATTGTCCAGCACGCCGCCCCAGCTTTCCATCTCCGTAAGGCTGCCCTCTCCCACGCGGAAGAGGTCCTCGGAACCGTACACCAACAGGCTCACGGCCTCGTCGGGCAGGGCTTCAATGGGGTCGTAGAGGCTGAAGTTGTATTTACGCGCGATGGCGCGGATAATGTCGAATTTGCGGTTCTCCCTAACCTTTCCCAGGGGAACGATGGCGCCATCGGCAACGCTCCTACTGCGGTCTGGAATAATGGTATCAATATTCACATCCACTATGGTTCCCAGGCCCTTGCAGTGGGGGCAGTAGCCCTGCGGGGAGTTGAAGGAGAAGCTGTGTGGCTGGGGTTCCTGCAGCGAAAGGCCGCTCTCAGGGTCTACCAAATGTTTGGAGAAATGGGCCAGGGAGCTGCTCTCAATATCCAGGATGGCCAGGGAGCCTTTGCCCACATTGAGGGCCCGGGCCACGGAGTCCCGGATGCGGCGGTCGTCTCCCGTTTCGGGTTTCAGGCGGTCCACCACCACTTCTATAAAATGGGGTTTGTAGCGGTCCAGTGCCTGCACTTCCTGCAGTTCCAGCACCTCTCCGTCTATGCGCACCTCCGTGTAGCCACGTCTTCTCAACTGGTCAAAGAGTTCGCGGTAATGGCCCTTTCGGCCCCTCACCAGCGGAGCCAGCAGGTAGCATTTGCGGCCGGCATAGCGGCTCATCACCAGGTCTACAATCTGTTCATCCGTGTAGCGCACCATCTCCTTGCCGCTTTCGGGAGAGAAGGCGCGGGAGCCCTTGGCATACAGCAGACGCAGGAAGTCGTAGATTTCCGTAATGGTGCCCACCGTACTGCGGGGGTTGTTGCCGGTGGTTTTCTGCTCTATGGCAATGATGGGGCTAAGGCCGGTGATTTCTTCTACTTCGGGCTTCTCCAGTATGCCCATGAAGTGCTTGGCGTAGGTGGAAAGGGTATCCATGTAACGCCTCTGACCCTCTGCATACAGGGTGTCAAAAGCCAGGGAGCTCTTGCCGCTGCCACTGAGGCCCGTGACCACTACAAATTCCCCGCGGGGAATGGCCACGTCAATGTTCTGCAGGTTGTTGGCCCGCGCTCCGTGAATCTGGATATACTCCTTTTCCGCCATAGATTGCAAAGATACGAAGAAATCCCGTATAACCGGCGTGCATGGTCATACAAAAAGGATCCGGCTTCTGTCACCGGATCCTTCTTAAAAGAGGTATTATAAACCTTTATTTTTTCTTCTGAATAAGCTGGCCGATGCCCCAGCAGATGGAGGCCACCACCATACCGTTGATGGAGGCGAAGCCCCAGTGCACCAGGTTGGCCACTACGGCGCCGGCCACAACACCCACTATGGCGCTCCAGTCCACCACCTTCTCCTTGGTCTCCTTGCCCCTATGGGTAAAGTAATGAAGGATGAGGATAATGCCCACGGGAGGGAGGGTGCTGTTAAGGATATTGAGCCAGTTGCAGAAGTTCCAGTACAGCCACACGGCAGCCAGGGTTCCGATGATACCGGAAATGATTACCATGGTTTTCTTGGAGAGACCGAAGATGTTGGAAAGACCCAGACCGGCGGTGTACAGGGCGTTGTCGTTGGTGGTCCAGATGTTCAGGCCCAGCACCAGGACTGCCATGTAGAAGAGGTTCAGGTTAAGCATCACCTCGAAGATATCGTTACCGCCCACATAGATGCTGGATACGGCACCGAAGAGGAACATGAGGCTGTTACCCACGAAGAAAGCCACCACCGTGGTCCACAAACCCACCTTGGCACTCTTGGCAAAGCGAGTGAAGTTGGGCGTGGCCGTACCACCGGAAACGAAGCTACCTACCACCAGACCGGCGCCGGCAATGACGCCCAGGTCCTTGGTGCCCTTGGCAAACTGTTCCACCAGGCCGGCATCTCCCTGCCGGATGGCCATAATCATGGCCACGGTACCCAGGATGGCCACTGCGGGAACGGCAACGTAACTAACAATGGTAAGACTCTTGATGCCGAAGTAGGCGCTGGCGGTCATAAGAATACCGGCCACGGCTACCAGCAGGTAACCTTCCCAGGGCATGGTGTCGGGGGTTACTTCCAGAGCCAGAAACTCTTTGGCAACGGGGATGGCAAACATAGCCAGACCCACGCCGAACCAACCCGTCTGCGTGAAGCTGATCATGGCGCTGGGAAGCCAGCTGCCCTTGGTTCCAAAGCTGCGGCGGGCAAGCATGTCCAGCGAGAGGCCACTCTCGGCACCAATCCAACCCAGGGCTCCGGTATAGGCTGCCAGAATAAGGCCGCCCAGGAACAGTGCCCAAAGGAAGTCGGTCCAGTTCAAACCGTTGGCAAGCTGCTGGCCCACCCACATGCTAGCGCTGAAGAAGGTGAAGCCCAGCATGACCATAAACATACTCAGGTTGCTTTTGCGTCCCTTCTGGTCTACTGCCGAGTTAGTGTAATCTACATCGGTAATCTTGTTGTTACTCATATTGCTGTAAGATTGTATTAATTGCATTGATGCGCTGGGTGGAGATAGTTTCCAGCGAGAGGGCGGCGGCATGCTTCAGGAGCTCCGTCTCATCGGCCCAAAGTTTTTCCAGGCTTTCGTCTTTCAGGTGCTGGAAATGATTCAGGGCCAGCCAGTCCTGGAAAGACAGCGGCTGGTAAAAGCCCAGTTTCTCTCCCACCAACTTTTCGGGGTCTATCCTATCGGCCCTGCTCCAGACGCCTTCCCAGTACTCCAGGACCTCGTGGAAGTGAACGGGAATCTCGTAGCGGCGAGCCCC
>DFLI01000091.1:29128-36044 GCA_002373715.1 Bacteroidales bacterium UBA3623 | reverse complement strand
ACCGCGTGAGTCTGCAGGTGGCCGATGGCGAAAATCTTCCCTTCGAAGACGCCTCCTTCCACCGCGTAACCTGCGCTTTCGGCATCCGCAACTTCGAGCACAAGGAGCTGGGTCTCAAAGAATTCCATCGCGTTCTCAAGCCCGGAGGCAAGGCCGTTATCCTGGAACTGTCCCTGCCTCAGAACCGGATCATCCGCTGGTTCTACGACCTCTATTTCCTGCACGTGCTGCCCTGGATCGGCGGCCTCATTTCCGGAGACAAGGCGGCCTACAAATACCTTCCGGCCTCCGTCCACGCTTTCCCGGCCCCTTCGGCCTTTCTGGCCATGATGCAGGAAGCCGGTTTCCAAAACGTCCGCCAGCGTCCCTTCTCCTTCGGCCTTTGCCGAATGTACGTAGGAGAAAAATAGTTATCGTCATTCCCGGCTTGACCGGGAATCTTTTTTTTCTTAAATTTGTAATTCTAGTTAGAATTGCAAAGAATGGATAACAAGACCTTTAAGAAGTGGAATTGGATAGTGAGCCTGGTTGTGCTGGCCATTTCTTGCTTCACCTATCTGTCCACCATAGAGCCCACGGCGTCGTTCTGGGACTGCGGTGAGTTCATTGCATCGTCATACAAACTGGAAGTGGGCCATCCCCCGGGAAACCCTGTGTTCCAGCTCTTTGCCCGCTTCTTCAGCATTCCCGTGGACGCTTCCCACGCCGCCGTGGCCATCAATGCCATGAACGCCATCCTGAGCGCCCTCACCATCTTCCTGCTGTATTTCACCATTGTCTTCTTTGCCAAGCGGGTGGTGAGATTCCCCAACAAGCCGGGCATGACGGTGAATGTATCGGCCGATGAAGAAGGCATCACCCTGGGCCAGGCCATTGCTATCTTTGGCGCAGGTGCCGTTGGCGCCCTGGCTTACTGCTTCAGCGACACCTTCTGGTTCAGCGCCGTGGAGGGAGAGGTTTATGCCATGTCTTCCTTCTTTACCGCCCTGGTTTTCTGGGCCATGTGCAAATGGTACGATCAGGCCGACGAACCTCATTCCAACCGCTGGATTGTGCTCATCGCCTTCCTCATGGGCCTGAGCATTGGCGTACACCTGCTGAACCTCCTTACCATTCCGGCCTTCGTCTTCATGTACTATTACCGCAAGAACGAAGACAAAAAGCTGCCTTTCAAGAAGCTGCTGGGCATTTTTGCCATCGGCGTGGTTATCGAATTCCTGCTGGTGTACCTCTTTATCCCGTACTTCCCCAAGACGGCCGCCTGGTTTGACCGCATCTTCGTGAATGGCTTCGGCCTTCCTTACAATTCCGGTGCGCTATTCTTCCTGGTGGGAGTGCTGGCTCTTTGCTTCTGGGGACTGTTTACTACCCTCAAGAAGGAGAAGGTGTTCCTCAATACCGTGCTTCTTTGCGTCACTACGCTGGCCATCGGCTTTTCACTCTTCTCCATTGTTATTATCCGTTCCAGCGTCAAGACGCCCACCAACGAATATCAGCCCGATAACCCCTACACCCTGGTGCGCTACCTCAGCCGTGAGCAGTATGGTTCTACGCCGCTGCTCTATGGCCAGTATTTTGGCGCTCCTTACGAGATTAAGAGCGGCACCTACTGGGCTGCGCTGGACGGGAAGTACGTCAAAGCATCGGCCCCGGCAGATGCCGTGTACAACCCCGAGGGCAAGATGCTCTTCCCCCGCATGTGGTCCAACGCAGACCAGCGTTACATAGACTTTTACCAGGAGTACACCAAGGGCAAGGGTGCCCGCGTAAGGGGCAGCCAGTACCGCAAGCCCACTTTCGGAGCCAATATGGCGTACTTCTTCGACTACCAGCTGAACTGGATGTACTGGCGCTACTTCATGTGGAACTTTGTAGGCCGCCAGAACGACATCCATAGCCCTCTGCCCGGCAATGTGTTCAACGGCAACTGGGAGAGCGGCGTCACCTTCCTGGACAAGTTGCGTCTGGGAGACCAGTCCAACGCCCCCGAACCGTTGAGGGACAACAAGGGCAAAAACCATTACTTCTTCCTGCCTCTGCTGCTGGGCCTGCTGGGTTTGGTGTTCCAGTTTGACCGTGACAAACGCGGAAGCTGGCTGGTGTTCCTCATGTTCTTCATGACGGGCATTGCCATTGTGCTTTACTTGAACCAGCCGCCTTATCAGGTGCGCGAGAGAGACTACGCCTACGCAGGTTCCTTCTACATGTTCGCCATCTGGATAGGCCTGGGAGTGGCAGCCTTGTACAAGTGGATTACGGAGAACGCAAAGGCCGATGCCAAGGTGGTGGCCCTTGCTTCCAGCGCGGTTTGCCTCTGCGTGCCGGCCCTCATGGCCGCCCAGAACTGGGACGACCACAACCGCTCCCACCGCTACACGGCCCCCGAAATGGCCTACAACTACCTCAATTCGGTAGGGGAGAACGGTATGCTGGTCACCCATGGAGACAACGATACCTTCCCGCTGTGGTATGCCCAGGAAATTGAGGGCATCCGCACCGATGTGCGTGTGGTGAATACCTCCCTGCTGGGCACAGACTGGTATATAGACCAGATGAAGTGGGCCTGCAACGAGAGCAAGCCTCTGCCGCTCACCGTGCCCGCTTCCCAGTACCTGTACGGAACCAACGAGTTCGTATACATTACCTACGACGACGGCTCGCCCATGAACATCAAGGATGTGATGGACGTGTTCAAGGACCCGAAGATGAAGGTGGCCCTGGAAGACGGCACCAAGCTGGATTTCATCTGCGCCCGCAATATCGTGATTCCGGTGAACAAGGAGAACTGCCTCAAGTACGGCATTGTGCCTGAAAAGTTTGCCGATGAAATCCCGGACCAGATTATGCTCACCATGTCCAAGGACAAGAGCTACATCTCCAAGCCGGAACTCTTCATGCTGGATCTGCTGTCCAACTACAACTGGGACCGCCCGCTAAGCCTCCTGAGCCAGGGCGGAGACCTTAACATCGGCATCAAGGATTACCTTATGTACGACGGTTATTCCTACCGCTTCACACCCATCCGCAACAAGATGTCCACTACGGACGCCGGCAAGGTGGATGCCCTGGAGCTGTACGACAAGATGAAGAACCTGTACAAGTGGGATGCCCTCAGCCGTACGGACTGGTTTGTAGATTACCAGAACATGTACACCTTCCTGGGCGTGTTAAGCCAGCGCCAGCTGTTTGTGACCGTGGCTAACGCCCTCATAGACGCCGGCGAGAAGGAGAAGGCCCTGGAAATCCAGGATATGTGCCAGCAGCTGTTCCCGGAAGAGAACTTCCCGCTGGAAAGCATCTGCCTGGGCTTCTCCGGAAACGACTACATGGTGGCCCAGATTATAGAGAACTACTACCACCTGGGCGCTACCGAAAAGGCCCGCGACCTGGTGGCCCGCTTTGCCGACGAACTGTTAGACACCGCCGCCTTCTACCTGGGCTGGGGCAGTCTGGGCAGCGCCGAGTTTGAGACCGCCAGCCGCATCCTTCTGTATGTGTCCAACGTGTGTGAGGACTACGGAGACAAGGAGCTGTCGGACGCCATACTGGAACAGCTGGAGCAACTGCTGCACGCGGTTTCCGGAAATGCTTACCAGCTGGAAGGCCAAGATGATACACTGCAAATCCAATAACCTCTAAACGTATATAAAATGAAGAAACAGATTTTACTGGTGGCGGCTCTGGCCCTTTGCCTGAACGCCTTTGCTCAGCCCGGCCCCGGCCGTGGCCCGCGCCCCGGTGGCGAGAAGGATGCTCCCAAAGAGAAAACCGAAAAGGAAGCAGCTCCCGTTAACCTGAACTTCACTCAGGGCCTCTTCTCTGTGGCCCAGAACGAGAAGGATTGGTACATGGAAATTCCCGACAACCTGTTGGGCCGCCGTTTCCTGGCCATCACCCGCTATGTTAGCAATACCCCCGGCGCCAGCGAGTATGGCGGTGAGGAAGTAAACGAAGCCATGCTGTACTGGGAGAAGGTTTCCAACGGCAACATTGTCCTCAGGGCCGATGTCCTGAGCATCTATGCCGACGAGGACCAGATTATTGACAAGGCCGTGAAGGTGAGCTCTGAGAACCCCATCGTGGCCTCTTTCAAGCCCGAAAAGAATGGCAGCGCCGGTGCCACCCGCATCAAGGTGAACAGCCTCTTTGAGGGAGACAACCAGGTCATTTCCTTCACCAGCGCCTCCAAGCGCCAGTACAATCTGGGTGGCCTCAAGGGAGATGCCAGCTTCATCCAGAGCATGCGCACCTACCCCATCAACACCGAGGTTACCGTTACCAAGACATACACCTACAACCAGCCTTCCGGCGGCCCTGGTGCCGGCGGTTCCGGCCCCGCCCGCAGCTCCAGCCTGCCCGCAGGCCGTGAGGCCGGTGTGGTTACCGTAGTGCTGAACACCTCCATGATCCTTCTCCCCGAGAAGCCCATGCAGCAGCGTTACTTTGACCCCCGCGTAGGTTACTTCGCCAATGGCTACAGCCTCTTCTCCGACGAGCAGCAGGGTGTGGAAAGAGTCCGCTTCATTACCCGCTGGCGTCTGGAAGCCCGTCCCGAAGACGTTGAAAAGCAGAAGAGGGGAGAACTGGTGGAGCCCGTCAAGCCCATCGTGTATTACATTGACCCTGCTACCCCCAAGCAGTGGCGCCCCTACCTCATTGCCGGTGTGAACGACTGGCAGAAGGCCTTTGAGCAGGCTGGCTGGAAGAACGCCATCCACGCCGAAGAATGGCCCGAGAATGCTGAAGAACTGGGTATGAGCCTGGAAGACGCTCGTTTCTCCGTAATCCGTTACCTGGCTTCTCCCACGGCCAACGCCTATGGCCCCAACGTGCACGACCCTCGCAGCGGCGAAATCATTGAAAGCCACATTGGCTGGTACCACAACGTAATGACCCTGGTACACGACTGGTACCAGATTCAGGCCGGTGCCATTGACCCTCGCGCGCGTACCTTCAAATACAGCGACGAGCTCATGGGAGATCTCATCCGCTTTGTCTCTTCCCACGAGGTAGGTCACACCCTGGGCCTGCGCCACAACAAGGGTTCATCCTCCTTCACTCCCGTTGAGAAGCTCCGCGACAAGGCTTGGGTAGAAGAGCACGGCCACACCGTGTCCATCATGGACTACGCCCGTTTCAACTACGTAGCCCAGCCCGAGGATAACATCACCAAGGACGGTATCTATCCCCGTATCAACACCTACGACAAGTGGGCCATCGAGTACGGTTACAAGCCCACTGAGTTCAAGACCCCCAAGGAAGACCACCTCTATTGGAATAAGGTTATCATCGAACGTCTGAAAGCCCAGCCCGAACTCTGGTTCGGAGGTGAAGGTTACGACCAGGACCCTCGCGCCCAAAGCGAAGACCTCAGTGACGACGCCGTGGCCGCCAGCGAATACGGTATCAAGAACCTGCGTCGCATCATCAGCCAGCTGCCTGAGTGGAATGCCGAGGAAGGCAATATGTACACCAACCTCTCCCGCATGTACGATGCCCTCATTTCCCAGTACAACCGTTACATGGGTCATGTGGCCATGTCCATCGGCGGCCGCTTTGTGACCAACCTGAGCATTGAGCAGACGGGTGCCACCTACGCCCCCGTACCCAAGGCACAGCAGCAGCGCTCCCTGCGCTTCCTGAACGACAAGGTGTTCACCCGTCCTTCCTGGCTGGTGGAGCAACCCTACATCTTCAACCTCACCGACACGCCGGACAGCTACCTGTATCCGCTCATCAATAACGTGATCAGCTCCAGCAGCCTGCTCAACCTGGCCCGTCTGGACCGCATGGACCAGTTTGCCAAGGCCGACGGCAACAACTACACGCCGGAAGACTATCTGGAAGAACTCCACTCCATGGTGTTCTCCGAGCTGGAGAAGGGCGGCAAGGTGGATAGTTACCGCCGTTACCTGCAGAACCGCTTTGTCACCACCGCCATTGAGGTGGTGAAGGCAGAGCGTTCCAAGACTTCTCCCAGCCGCGCCCTGGTGATGGGTGAACTGATGAACATCCAGAAGAAAGCCGCCAAGGCCAAGAGCGGCGATGCCGCCACCCAGGCTCACTGGCAGGCCATCTTCCTGCAGATTGACAAAGCTTTTGATTAATTCGCCCGTGGGCATAAAGTCCAGAGCGAAAGCACTTTAAACGATTAGCTCCCGGCCTCAAAGACCGGGAGCTAATTGCATAAAAACCTAACTGTCAGAGCTTTCGCTCCACGCAGTTTACTCCATAATAGCAGCGATGCCAGGGAGCACCTTGCCTTCGATGGCCTCCAGCATGGCGCCACCGCCGGTGGATACGTAGCTCACCTTGTCGGCATAGCCCATCTGGGTAACGGCAGCCACGGAGTCGCCGCCACCTACCAGGGTGTAAGCGCCGTTCTTGGTGGCCTCGGCCAGATCTTCAGCAATCTGCAGGGTACCCTTGGCGAAGTTCGGGAGCTCGAACACACCCACGGGGCCGTTCCAGAGGACGGTCTTGGAGCTGAGGATGATCTTCTTCCAGTTCTCCAGGGAAGCGGGTGCGGCGTCCATGCCTTCCCACTCGTCGGGAATTTCGGTGATGGGGAAGATCTTACGGGGCGTGTCGTTGTCGAAAGCCTGACCGCAAACGGTAGCAACGCTCAGAGAGAGGTTTACGCCGTTCTCCTTGGCCAGCTTCATGATTTCGAGAGCATCGGGAATGAGGTCGTCCTCGTGGAGGGAGTTACCGATATGGCCACCCTGTGCCTTGATGAAGGTGTAACCCATACCGCCGCCGATGATGAGGTTGTCCACCTTGCCCACCAGGTTCTTCAGAACGGCGAGCTTGGAGCTGACCTTGGAACCGCCGATGATAGCGGTGAGGGGGCGCTTGGCATTCTTGAGCACGTTGTCGATGGCCTTGATTTCGCCTTCCATCAGGTAGCCGAACA
>DFLI01000091.1:9076-29072 GCA_002373715.1 Bacteroidales bacterium UBA3623 | reverse complement strand
CGAACATCTTGTCATTGGGGAAGTACTCGGCAATGAGGGCGGTGGAAGCGTGGGCGCGGTGAGCAGTACCGAAGGCGTCGTTGATGTAGCAATCTGCATAGCTGGCCAGCTTCTTCACGAATTCCTTCTGGGAAGCCTTCACAACGGCCTTGGCGGCCTTCTTTTCCTCGTCGGAGGCATCCTCGGCCAGTCCGCGGGGCTTGCCTTCTTCCTCTGCGTAGAAACGGAGGTTCTCCAGGAGGAGGGCCTCACCGGGCTTCAGGGCAGCGGCCTGAGCATCGGCCTTCTGGCAGTCATCGGCAAACTGGACGGGAACGCCCAGGCATTCGCTTACGCGACCTACAATGTGCTTCAGGGAGAACTTGGGATCTACCTTCTTGGGACGGCCCAGGTGGCTCATGATAATCACAGAACCTCCGGAGGCAAGCACCTTCTTAAGGGTGGGCATGGCACGGCGGATACGGGTGTCGTCCGTGATCTCGAAGTTTTCGTTAAGGGGAACGTTGAAGTCTACGCGTACGATGGCTTTTTTGCCGGTGAAATCGTACTTGTCAATGAATTGTTGCATGGATTATAGCGATTATAAATTATTGTCCAGTCCGCAAAGATAGCTATCTTTGTAAAAAATTCAAAAGATATGGCGGTTGAATTCCCTGCAGCTTATTGGAAAGACTACGAACTCCTGGACAGCGGAAACGGCGAAAAACTGGAGCGTTTTGGCAAATATGTGCTCAGAAGGCCGGAACCCAAGGCCCTCTGGACGCCCTCTATGAGTGAGGCCGATTGGAAACGCCTGCTGCACGTAACCTTCAAGCCCGGCGCCGGATTCGGCAAGGCCGGCAAGGAAGACAGCGGCACCTGGGAGAAAGCCAAGAAGATGGAGGACCAGTGGGGCATTACCTACAATGGAGAGCCCGACGCCGAAACCCACGCCGCCAGCGACCTACATCTGGCCCTGCGCCTGGGTCTCACCTCCTTCAAGCACGTGGGCGTGTTCCCGGAACAGGCCCCCAACTGGGAATTCATCTACAAAGAAACCACGCGCATTGCGCGCATCCATAAGGCCAACGGCCTGCCTGCCCCCAAGGTACTGAACCTCTTCGCCTACACGGGTGCAGCCTCTCTTGCCGCCAAGTGCGCCGGGGCCGATGTCACCCACCTGGACTCCGTTCGTCAGGTTGTCACCTGGGCGCGCGAAAACATGGAACGCAGCGGCCTGGACGGCGTTCGCTGGGTGGTGGAGGATGCCCTCAAGTTTGCCAAGCGCGAGGCCAAGAGGGGCAACAAATACGACGGTATTATCCTGGACCCTCCGGCCTACGGCCACGGCCCCGACGGAGAAAAATGGAAGCTGGACGAACTTCTCTTCGGCCTGCTGCAAAATGTAGCCGCCATCCTTGGAGAAAGGGATTCCTTCATGGTGCTTAACCTCTACTCCAACGGCTACAGCGCCGCCCTGGGAGAAACCGTGGTGAGGGAGGCATTCAAAAACCAGTTCCGCGAAATGACTTCCGGGGAACTGGCCTTCAATGATTCTTTCAATAAAGTGCTGCCGCTCAGTATCTACGTGCGGCTGAAGCGCTAATCCTGATTCAGCGGACGGGCGTAATGCGTTTCGGGCTTGGCCTTGGGGCTGGGCTCGGGATGCACGGCGCGGGCGGGCAGTTTCTTGGTGTAAGCATACACCAGGAAGCCAATGCCCAGCAGGATGAAGGGGATGCTCAGAAGCTGTCCCATGTTCAGGGCCATGTTGGCCTCAAAGTCCACCTGGTCGTTCTTGATGAATTCAATGAGGAAACGGCTGCCGAAGCACACAATCATGAAGATACCCACGAAGGTGCCGCGGTACACATTGTCCAGTTTCTTCCAGTACAGCCACAGCAGGAAAAGACCCAGCAGGAGGTACGTTCCGGCCTCGTAGAGCTGCGTGGGATGGCAGGGAACGGTTTCTCCGTTACGCTCGAACACAAAGCCCCAGGGAAGGTCTGTGGGGCCGCCGTAAATTTCCGAATTGAAGAGATTTCCCAGGCGGATGAAGCAGGCGGCGAAGGAGATGGGAATGACCAGGTGGTCCATCACCCAAACGAAGTCAAAATCGTTGGCGGGGCCGTACTTTTTGGCATACCACCAGATGCCCAGGATGAGCGCGATGGTGCCGCCGTGGCTGGCCAGGCCGCCTTTCCAGGGCATGAAGATATCCAGGAAGCCCCTCCAGCTGCCCAGGTAATAGCTGGGTTCGTAGAACAGGCAGTGACCCAGGCGGGCGCCCACGATGGTGCAGATGAGCAGCATGTACAGCATGGGGTCCAGCAGGTCTGTGCTAATCTTTTCCCTTACGAAGAAGCTTTTCATAATGTACCAGCCCAGGATGAAGCCGCTCACGAACAGGAGCGAGTACCATCTGAGTTGGAATCCCCCGATGTGCAGGATGGCGGGGTCTATATTCCAGTGTACTACCAAAAATTCCATAGCAACCACAAAGATAGTAAAAATTTCCATTTGCACTGGTGCAATATTTGTAGTAAATTTGCGGCTTATTTAGTTAGTTTTATGTGTGTTAGAAAATTAGTTGTTGTGCTCGCGCTGCTTGTTCCTTCACTAGCGTGGGCGCAGTTTCAGGGTTCAGAGCGTCCGCAGGGTGACAGCACCCTTGTGCTCAGTTTGGAAGATGCCCTGAAAATTGCATTGAGTGAAAATGCCTCTGTTAAGGTGGCCGATATGGAAGTGCAGCGCCTCCAGTATGCGCGCAAAGGCACGTATGCCGCCCTGTTCCCGCAGGTGAACGGCACTGGCTCCTACCAGCGTACCATTAAGAAACAGGTGATGTACATGGGTGGCGGAGACGACAGCGGCTCGGGCAGTAGCTCCAGCATGTTTGACGGCATTCTGGCCCCCATTGAGTGGTACCTGGAGCAGCTCATCGCCCAGCATCCCGGCAAAATCCAGCCCTACGTTCCCGAACCCACTCCGGAAGATGACAACTCCGGCGGTATTGCTGTGGGCCGATTGAACACCTGGAGCGCCGGTATCAGCGCCTCCATGCCGCTGGTGAACGCCCAGCTGTGGGAGAGCATCTCCCTGTCGGCAGACCAGGTGGAACTGGCCGTGGAAAAGGCTCGTGAGAGCCGCCTGGGCACCGTAACCTCCGTAAAGCAGGCCTACTATGCCGTGCTGCTGGCCAAAGAGGCCTTCGAGGTGTACAAGCAGGTGTACGAAAACGCCGTAGAGAATTACCGCAGCACGGAGAGCAAGTACAACGTACAGAAAGCCTCCGAGCTGGATTTAACCCGCGCCAAGAGCAATGTGGCCGCTGCCGTTCCCAACGTGTACAACGCCGAAAGCAGCATCCTGCTGGCTTTGTGGCAGCTGAAGGCCGTGATGGGCCTGGAGCTGGAAACGGAAATTGACGTGGTGGGAAGCCTGGACGACTATGCGGAAACCATGTTCCGAGATGTAACGGAAGGGGCCGATGCCTCCCTGGAGCACAACTCCTCTCTCCGGCAACTGGACATGCAGGCCGAGCAGCTGGCCAAGACCGTGCGCATGCAGCAGTATGCCTACATTCCCAGCTTGAGCCTGAGCTTTGCCTACAGCTTCAACGCCATGACGGACAACTTCAAGTTCAGCGAATACCGCTGGACCCCGTACTCCTACGTGGGCGTGAGCCTGAGCATTCCCATCTTTTCCGGCGGCCAGCGCTATTATACCATCAAGCAAACCCGCGTGCAGGCCAGCGAGCTGGAAATCCAGCGGAAGAACACCGAGCGCCAGCTCCGCATTGGCATTAAGCAAAGCCTCCAGACCATGGATACGGCCATGAAAACCTACGACTCTGCAAAGGATGCCGTAGGCACGGCCCAGAAGGCTTACGACATTGCCGCCAAGAGCTACAAACTGGGTAAGAGCACCATTACAGACCTGAACAACACGGAGCTCACCCTCACCCAGACCCGCCTGCAGGCAGCCCAGGCCATATACAACTTTGTAGTGGCCAAGGCCGGTCTGGAACAAACCCTGGGTTACGATTTCACCGAAGAAAAATAAACGAGATATGAACAAGAGAATTGCTATTATGGCCGCCCTTCTGGCCGCAGTTTCCTGCGCCAACCAGGGAGCCAATCAGAACGCCGCCCCGGAGCAAACCACTCCCAATGTAGAGGTGGCCACCGCCGTGAGCCGTGACGTGGCCCAGGACAACGTATATGCCTCCACCGTACAGGCTTATGCCGTTAACAATATAGCCCCGCAGACCGCCGGCCGCATCCGCAAAATCAACGTGGAAGTGGGAGACTACGTGGTAAAGGGCCAGATTCTGGCCGAGATGGACCGCCTCCAGCTGGATCAGATGGAACTGCAGGTCCAGAACGACGATATTGAATTCGAGCGCCTCAAGGGCCTTTATGAAGAGGGCGGCCTTTCCCAGAGCGATTATGAGACTGCCGAACTGGGTTACAAGGTTCGCAAGACCAACCTGGACAACCTGCGCGAAAACACCATCCTGCGCAGCCCCATCAATGGTTTTGTATCGGCCCGTAATTTTGACGCCGGAGACATGTTCTCCATGAGCTCCCCCCTGTTCACCGTGCAGCAGGTAACCCCTGTGAAGTTGCTGGTGGGCATCTCCGAGAGCGAATACACCAAGATTAAGAAGGGAGACCAGGTGAGCCTCACCGCAGATGCCATCCCCGAAAAGGTGTTCACCGGCAAGGTAGAGCGCCTGCATCCCACCATTGACCCCGCCACCCATACCTTCAAGGCAGAGGTGGTGGTGCCCAACACAGACCGCGTGCTGCGTCCCGGCATGTATGCCCGCGTAAGGATTAACTTTGGCACCCGCCACAGCGTGATTGTTCCGGACCAGGCCCTGGTAAAGCAGGAAGGCACCGGCACCCGCTTCATCTATATCCTGAAGGCCGATAATACCGTAAGTTATGTGCCCGTCACCGTGGGCCTGCACCTGGACCGTGAATACGAGATTCTGGGCGGCGTACAGGAAGGTGACAAGGTGGTGGTGAAAGGACAGGCTCTCCTGAAGGACGGCGTTAAGGTGAACGTGCTATGAGTATCTACAGAACATCCGTAGAACATCCGGTAACCACCGCGCTGGTATTCCTGGCGTTTGCCATCCTGGGTATTTTCTCCCTGGTGCAGCTGCCGGTGGACAACTTCCCGGACGTAGAGTCCAACACCATCATGGTGATGAGCTCCTATCCCGGCGCATCGGCCGAGGATGTGGAAACCAACCTCACCAAGGTGCTGGAGAATTCCCTGAACGGTGTTCCTCACCTGAAGAACATCACCTCCAACTCCCGTGAGAACATTGCCGTTCTTACTCTGGAGTTTGAATACGGAACCGACATTGAAGACGCCACCAACGACGTGCGTGACAAGCTGGACATGGTGAGCCAGAGCATCCCCGACGGTGCTTCGTCTCCCTACCTGTTCAAGTTCAGCGCCGACGATATGCCCATCATGATCCTGAGCGCCACCGCCAATCAGAGCGTGAGTGCCCTGGACAAGATTCTGGACGAACGCGTGGCAACGCCCCTGGCACGTGTGACGGGCGTGGGTACGGTGTCGGTCTCCGGTGCCCCCAAGCGTGAAATCCAGGTATACTGCGACCCTTCCAAGCTGGAAGCTTACAACCTGAGTATCAGCGCCATTTCCTCCATCATCGCTTCCGAGAACCGAAACATCCCTTCCGGTAGCATCGATATCGGCTCCGAAACCTATACCCTTCGTATCAAGAAGGAGTTCCAGGACCCTTCCGAGCTCCTGAACGTGGTGCTGGGTTCTGTGAACGGCGGTACCGTCTACCTCCGCGACGTGGCCCGCATTACGGATACCGTTGAGGAAAAGTCCCAGGAATCCTACACCAACGGTGTACGTGGCGCCCAAATCATTATCCAGAAGCAGTCCGGCTACAATACCGTTGAGGTTATCAGGAAGGTAAAAGCCACTCTGGCCAACCTGGAGCGCAATCTTCCGGCCGATATCAAGATTAACACGGTGGTAGACAGCTCCAACAACATCCTCAGGACCATCGGCTCCCTGAAGGAGACCATCCTCATCACCTTCCTGGTGGTGATGCTGGTGGTGTTCCTCTTCCTGGGCCGACTGAAGGGTACCCTCATTGTGGTGCTGTCCATTCCTATCGCCCTGCTGGCCTCCCTAATGTACCTGTATGCCACGGGTAATACGCTCAACATCATTTCCATGAGCGCCCTGTCCATTGCCATAGGTATGGTGGTGGACGATGCCATTGTGGTACTGGAGAACGTAACGTCACACCTGGAGAGGGGAGAGAAACCCAAGGAGGCCGCCGTCCACGGCACGGCCGAGGTGGGTATCTCCGTTATTGCCTCCACGCTCACCATGCTGTGCGTGTTCATGCCCCTCACCATGATGACGGGCATGGCCGGTATCATGTTCCGTCAGCTGGGTTACATTGTGTCCATCATCATGATTGTGTCCACCACGGCGGCCCTTACGCTGGTCCCCATGCTGTGCGCCCTCCTCATGGACAACAAGCCCAATAACAACAAGATTTTCAAGGCCATCTTTGTTCCCGTGAACAAGGCCCTGGATGCCGTTTCTTCCGGTTACGGACGTCTCATTGCCTGGTGCATGAACCACAAGAAATTGATTCTGGTGAGTGCGCTGGTTATCTTCGGTGTGGTGCTGGGCATCTACGTCCCCCGCATGAAGACGGAGTTCTTCCCCAATGCCGACCAGGGTCGTCTGCGGGCCACCATTGAGCTGCCCATCGGCACCGCCCAGGATGTCACCCGCGAGGTAGCGGCCCGCATCTACGAAAAGATTGTGGCCGATGTCCCCGAAATCCAGGTGCTCAGCTACAGCTTCGGTCAGGCCGATTCGGAAAATGCCTTCGCCTCCATGCAGCAGAACGGTACGTACCTCATCTCCATGAATATCAACGTGGGCTCCATGGAAGACCGTAAGCGCTCGGTTTCCGAGATTGCCGATGTCATCCGTGCCGACCTCAAACTGTTCCCGGAACTGAACCGTTTCAACGTGACCGAGGGCATGGGTATGGGTGGCCGAGCCTCCGTGCAACTGGAAATTTACGGCTACGACTTTACCGAAACCGAAACCGCCGCCCGTGAGATTCGCGCCAAGATGATGGACAGCGGCCTGTTCACCCAGGCCATCCTGTCCAGAGACCAGTACACCCCCGAATACGAGGTAGACTTCGACCGCGAAAAGCTGGCCCTGAACGGTCTCAATTCCATTACGGCCGCAACGGCTGTGTCGGCTGCCATGAGCGGTTCCGTGGCTTCCTACTATCGTGAAGACGGTGAGGAATACAACATCCGCGTGCGTTACGCTCCGGAGTTCCGTACCTCCATGGAAGATCTGGAGAATGTCCTCATCACCAACACCCAGGGCCGCACCATCAAGGTGAAAGACCTGGGCCGCATTGTAGAATCCAAGGTGCCGCCCACCATTCAGCGTAAGAACCGTGACCGTTACATTTCCGTGAATGGAATCATGGCCAAGGGCAAGACGCTCAGTGACGGTGTGGAATATGTGCAGGACTACATGAACGCCCACCCGCTGCCCCAGGGCCTTACCTGGCAGATTGGCGGTGACTACGAGGAGCAGCAGGAAATGTTCGGCAGCATGATTCTGCTGGCCCTGCTCATCGTTATCCTGGTATACATGGTGATGGCTTCCCAGTTTGAATCCTTCATGGGCCCCTTCGTTATCATGTTCTCCATCCCCTTCGCCTTTGTGGGCGTGGCGCTGGGTAACATGGCCTCGGGTTTGGCCATTGGTATGATGTCGGCCATCGGTATCATTATCCTGCTGGGTATTGTGGTGAAGAACGGTATTGTGCTCATAGACTACACCATCCTCCTGCAGGAGCGTGGCGTGAGCGTGCGGGATGCTTCCGTAACGGCCGCCAAGGCCCGTCTGCGTCCTATTCTCATGACCACCCTCACCACCGTGCTGGGTATGCTGCCCATGGCCCTTGGCAGGGGAGAAGGTTCCGAAATGTGGAACGGCTTGGGTACCACCGTGGCCTGGGGTCTTAGTGTCTCCACTCTCATCACCCTGGTCCTCATCCCCGTCCTTTATTGCGGTTTCACCGAACATAGAGCGCGCCGCAGAGCGAAGTAACCGTCATGCCCGGCCCCGACCGGGCATCCCCTAAAACAGAAACAAATGAAAGCAATATTTATAGCATACAATCAGGCCTACAATCAGGAGATTGTGGAGCTGTTGGAAAAGATGGGACAGCGGGGTTATACCGTTTGGGAAGAGATTGGCGGCAGAGGTTCTGTAGACGGTGAGCCGCATCTGGGTAACCATGCCTGGCCCACCCAGAACCACGCCCTTCTCACCGTGGTGGAAGACTCCCTGGCCCCCCAGGTGATGTCCGCCCTGCGCCAGCTGGACGCCGACAATGCCCAGCTGGGCCTTCGCGCCTACACTCTTCCCGTGGAAGAGGCTCTGTAGCAGATGGCCGGTCAGGCCGGCCATGACGCTTTTCGTCATTCCCGGCCATGGTGCTTTTCGTCATTCCCGGCCATGACGCTTTTCGTCATTCCCGGCCATGACGCTTTTCGTCATTCCCGGCCTGACCGGGAATCTCAAAGTTTTTTTCTATATTTGTAAATTGAACAAGTTATTAGACTATGGCACAAGTAGCAACCAACGCAACTTTTGATGAGTTGATTCAAAGCGAGAAGCTAGTTATTGCAGACTTCTGGGCTACCTGGTGCGGCCCCTGCCGCATGATTGCCCCCATTCTGGACGAATTGGAGCAGGAAATGGCAGACCAGATAGAAGTAGTGAAAGTGAACGTGGACGACGCCGACGAAATTGCCGCCCAGTTCCGTATCATGAGCATTCCCACCCTGCTGTTCTTCAAGGACGGAAAGGTGGTGGACAAGACGGTGGGCGCCATGCCCAAGCCCGTCCTGGCCGCAAAAATCAAAGAAAACCTGTAAAATAACTAACCAACTAAACTAACTTTTAAAATGAAAAAAATTCTGACTTTTGTCGTGGCTGTTCTGGCTAGCGCAACCATGGCTCATGCCCAGTTCGGTGTCATCGGCGGTTGGACCACTTCTAAAACCTCCATTGATTTCCAGAACGTTAAGGAAAACTTCAAGGGCCTGGATAACTTCCACGCCGGTATTGCATACCACGCAAAACTCCCCGTGGGCTTCGCCCTGCAGCCGGAACTCACCTACGAGATGAAGGGTGCCAAGATTGATATGGAGCACTTTGTCGCAGGCCTGAAAAACACCAAGTCTCATAACATTGAGCTGGGTCTTGGCGTTCAGTGGGGTATCGACCTCCTGGTGGTTCGTCCTTTCGTGGTGGCAGAACCTTTCATCGGCTTCGTGGTCAAGAGTAACGATCAGTACTCTGTAGACTTAACCCCCACCGGTTATACCGTTGAGGAAGTGAGCAAAGTGCTGAACGATGCCAAGAACAAGCTGGAATACGGTATTTCCCTGGGTGGTGGTATTGACATTGTCAAGCACATCCAGATTTCCGTGAAGTGGTTCAAGAACCTGGGACCTCTCTACAACGAGGGTAAGTTCAATGCCAACAGCATCGCTGCCAACGTTGCCCAGGCTTACAAGGACACCAAGAACTACCAAGGCGTCAAGGTTACTCTGGGCATCTTCTTCTAGCAGATGAAACAGGTAACCATCTACTGCTCTTCCAGCAATAAGATAGACCCTAAGTACAATGCGGCAGCGCGTGAATTAGTTCGCGCGCTGCACGCTTTGGGATACGGGATTGTTTCCGGCGGCGGCGCCCGCGGCACCATGGGTGCCATTACGGACGAATCCGTGCGTGTGGGCGGCCAGCACATAGCCGTCCTTCCCCGTTTTATGGACGGGCTGGAAAATACGGAAATCACCCGTGTCATCTGGACAGACACCATGAGCACCCGCAAGGAGTTCATGAGGGCCGATACCTGTGCCGCCATCGCCCTACCGGGCGGAATTGGCACCATGGACGAACTCATTGAAACCCTGGTGCTGGTAAAGCTGGGCCGCTATAATGGCCAGGTAATAGCCCTGAATTTGGACGGCTATTACGAGCCCTTAAAGACCCTGCTGGACCACTACGTAAAACACAAAATGATGGAGCCCCAGGACCGGGACCTCATGAAATTCCCCACCTCGGTGGAAGAACTGATAGCCTTACTTAAGTAAATGTCCATCAAATACATACAGGAATATCTGGCGCCTCAGATGCAGCAGGTGGAGATCTTGATTGACTACTGCCTGCGCAGTGAGATTGGCCTGCTGGACGCTACCAACCGGACGCTGCGGGAGCGTCCCGGAAAGATGCTTCGTCCCATGCTGAGCCTCCTGGTGGCCGGCGCCTGCGGAACGCCCACGCGCGATTCCATCCGCTTTGCCGCCGCCACAGAACTGCTGCACAACGCCACCCTCCTGCACGACGACGTGGTGGACGGCGCCACGGAGCGCCGGGGAAGGCCCACCGTGGCCCAACTCCTCTCCGGTCCCGCTGCCGTGCTCATCGGAGACTTCTGGCTCACCCGCGCCGTACAGGTGGTCCTGTCGGCCGATAAATACAGCGAGCGCGTGCTCCATGTGTTTGCCGCCACCTTGGCAGACCTTTCCGAAGGAGAAATGCTCCAGCTGCAGAAGGCCGCCCAGGCAGACACCACGGAAGAGGAATACATCACCATCATTTTTGACAAGACGGCCTCTCTGTTTGAGACGGCGGCCGTGTCGGCAGCCATCTCGGTGGGCGCTTCTGAAGAAATGCTGGAGGCCGTGAAGAATTATGCCCGCAAGCTGGGCCTGGCTTTCCAGATTAAGGACGATATCTTCGACTATGCCCCGCCGTCCAAGGAACTGGGCAAGCCCGTAGGACAGGATTTGAAGGAGCAGAAAATTACCCAGCCCCTGCTGAGCGCCCTTAGCAGCGCTCCGACCCAGGAAGAACGGGAAATCCGCTCCAAGATTGGCCAGTTGGCAGACCACCAGGAGGTAATACCCCAGATCCTGGAGTTCGTAGAGAAATACCACGGCGTGGAGCAGGCCGCCGGCGTTATGGACAGCTACATCAATGCCGCTCTGCAGAGCCTTTCCATCCTCCCCGATTCCAAGGAAAAGGAGGCCCTGACCGCCCTGGCCCACTTTGTAGGAGACCGAAATTCATAACCCCTCATTCCGGGCTATGACCCGGAATCTCCTGAAATGAAGGTTTTTGGTAATACGGAAGTCGTTGCCGCTTTAAGCCAAATGGTGGAAAGCGGGCACCTTCCGCATGCCATGCTTCTGCACCAGGACGACGGCGGGGGAGCCTTTCCCATCGTCCTGAATTTCCTGGAGCAACTGTACGGCGGTAACCCCCGCGTGCAGAAACTCATCCATCCGGATATCCATTGGGTATTCCCGGTAGCCGGGAACGATAAACCCGTGTCTCTGCAGTTCATCGCCCCCTTCCGGGAGCTGGTACTGGAGAACCCTTATTTCTTTGAGAACGAGCTATATGCCGCCATCGGCATAGAAGGCAAGCAGGCCGGTATTTCGGTGCAAGAAGCCCGCAGCATCCTGGACCGTCTGTCCCTGAGCGCCGTGGAAGGTGGTTACCGCACCGTGGTGCTGTATCTTCCGGAAAAGATGAACGTACAGGCTGCCAACGCCCTTCTCAAAATGGTGGAAGAGCCGCCCCGCCAGACGCTCTTCGTGCTCATTACGCAGGCCCCCGAAAAGGTGCTCCAAACCATCTCTTCCCGCTGCCTGCACATGAGGGTGCAGCCCCTTTCGCCCCAGGCCGATGCCGAGGTCCACGCCACCGAAGCAGCCGGCAATGCCGTACTGCAAGACCTGTTTCACGACCTCCTGGATGCCCTGGTGGCAAGGGATCTTCTCAAGGCCTTGGAAACCGGAGAGGCTGTGGCCGATTTGAAAGTGAGGGAGCAGCAGAAGACCTTCTGCCGCCTGGCGTCGGAAGACCTTCGCCGCCTCTTCCTCCTGCAAAAATCCCCCGCCCTGGCCCGCGTGCCGGAAGGGGAGGAAGACTATTACAAGCGCCTGTCATCGGCCCTTAAGCCCACCTTCCCCCGGAAGGCGCTGGAGTGCCTGGACCGCGCCCTGCTCCTGCTGGAGCGCAATGTGAACCAGAAAATTCTCTTCACCGACATGGTGAGTCAATTATATAGGATATGAATGATTATAGCAGTGAAAGCATCCAGTTTGACTGTTTCCGCGGCTGCACCGTGGTAACGGACGAACAGACGGGTGAAAAAGATATCCGCTACCGCCAGGGCTGTTGCAAACTGGAGGTATACGACGTGCTCAAGGGCATCTCGCAGGAGCAGTTCAGTAACTACTACGAGGTCCGCTTCAAGAACACCCGCAAAGGCATCTACGTAAACGCTTCGGGTCAGAGCATCAAGGCCGGAGACCTGGTGGTGGTGGAAGCCGCCAGCGGGCACGACTTGGGCATAGTAACCCTGGAGGGCCCCATCGTTGGCCGACAGATGAAGTGCAAAGGAGTAGACCCTGCCAAGCAGGAGCTGAAGAAAATCTACCGCAAGGCCCGTCCCTTCGATATCCAGCGCTGGCAGGAAGCCATTGCCCGCGAGCAGGAAACCATGATCCGCGCCCGCGTGCTGGCCAACAACCTGGGCCTGGAAATGAAGATTGGAGACGTAGAGTTCCAGGGAGACGGCACCAAGGCCATCTTCTACTATATTGCCGATGGCCGTGTAGACTTCCGCCAACTCATCAAGGACTTTGCCGAAGAGTTCCACATCCGCGTGGAGATGAAGCAGATTGGCGCCCGCCAGGAAGCCGGACTCATCGGCGGCCTGGGCGTTTGCGGCCGCGAATTGTGCTGCGCCAATTATATCACTGAGTTCAAGAGCATTACCACCAGCGCCGCCCGCACGCAGGATCTGTCGCTGAATCCTCAGAAACTGGCCGGTCAGTGCGGCAAGCTCAAATGCTGCCTCAATTACGAGGTGGCCGCCTACCTGGACGCCCAGTCCCGCATTCCGCGCGTTCCCGAACCGCTGGAATTCATGGACGGGCAGGCCTTCCTGGTAAAGACGGATATCCTGGCAGAAACCCTCTACTTCTCCTACGAAAAAGGCTCCCTGGCGCAGGTATTTGCCTTATCGGCCGATGAAGTGAGGGAGATTCAGGCCATGAACCGCCGCGGAGAAAAGCCCGACACCCTCAAGCAGGAAGTGGTATCTACGCCCGAGTTCATAGACGCCGTGGGAGACGACGCCATCAACCGCTTCGACCCCGAAAAGCGCAAGCGCCGCCGCAATAAGAACCGTAACCGCAACAGGAAAGACAAAGGTTGAATCAATGGTAGAAGGAGCGAAGCGACCCAGGGGGCCTGGGGGATTAGTCCCCCAGTTAGTGAAACGTTTTTGGACAAATGCATCAGCATTTGTCATTCTGAACGAAGTGAAGAATCTCCGGTCCATAGTGTCTTTGGCCCTCCTGGCCCTCTTGGCTATAGCCTGCCAGGAGCCCCTTTCCACCGAGCAGTACGTGCTGGGCGGCGGTCCGTACGTGTTTACGGTAGATATGTCGGACACCACCGCCACCTACGATTTTGACCTTTACACCCGCTTGGACGGAGAGCCCGAAGACCTCATTTCCCTTCAGGGAACCCTCCTGAGGGCCGAATGGCGCTCGCCCTCCGACTCCTTGCAGACAGAGAAGATATACCTCCCGCTCAAAGGACAGTACAACACCTACTATTCCAAGCAGGTTTACGAACCCTACCGGACCGGTGTCCGCCCCGCCGAAGCCGGAATCTGGACCCTCTCCATCCGTCAGGAAGACCGCTCCCAGGTGGTTCCGCTCCGCGGTTTGGGTCTTGTAGTAAGAAAAGTTCGCTAATTATGGGACACGGCAAACTGAAGAAATTTGCAGAGAACGAGACCTTCCGCTGCCTGCTGCAGCCGGATGCAAACGCCGTGCTGGCCAAGGAGCCCGGTTCTAGGGAGCTCAAGCTCAATGCCCACCCCATCAAGGGCCGATGGGGGGCCGATATGTTTGGCAACAACAATCCCATCGTGCTGGAACTGGGTTGCGGCAAGGGAGACTATACCATTGCCCTGGCCCTTCGCAACCCTGGCATCAACTACATCGGTGTGGACATCAAGGGTGCCCGTCTGTGGAAAGGCGCCAAATATGCCACCGAGCACGCCCTTCCCAACGTGGCCTTCCTGCGCACCCGCATTGAGTTCATAGAGGCTTTCTTCGGCCCCGGCGAGGTGTCGCAAATCTGGCTCACCTTCTCAGACCCGCAGCTTCGCGGATCGGAGAACGCCCGCCTGAGCTCCCCGCTTTTCCTGGAGCGTTACCGCAAGTTCCTGGCCCCTGGCGGCATCGTCCACCTGAAGACCGACTCCCGCTACCTCTACGAGTACACCCAGGCCGTGTGCAGGGCCAACAACCTGCCCATATTGGCCTATGGTACAGATATTTACCATCAGGGCGTCCTGCCCGGCCCCGACCGGGCATCTGAGACCCCCGATCAGGTCGGGGGTGACGGCTGGGCTGCCGTAACCCAGGTGCAAACCTTCTACGAGAAGATGTTCCTGGAGATGGGCCTTCCCATCACCTACATGGCCTTCCAAATCGGCCACGAAGGGCCCTACGCCTTCCCCGGCGAGGCCTTTGACCACGAGTATTGGCTGGAAGCCGAAGGGCCGCGGCGCTCCTTCTCCCACCAACCCTCCAAGAGGGATTAGATGGCCGGTCAAGCCGGCCATGACGGGTTGCACCATCCGGCCATGAAGGGTTGCACCATCCGGCTATGACGTCATGCCCGACTCCGATCGGGCATCTCTTTTATTTCCACCCATTTTTTTCTAACTTTGTAGGGTTATGGCAAAAATGATTTACACAATGGGCGAAGTGGCGGACATGCTGGGAGAAAACGCATCGGCCATCCGTTACTGGAGCAACTACTTCGAGAAGTTTGTGAAACCCCAGCGCAACGCTAAGGGAAATCGTCTGTATCATCCCGAAGACATTGAAACGCTCAAACAGGTGCAGTATCTGCTCAAAAACCAGGGTCTTACGCTGGAAGGTGCCCATCAGCGCCTCTCAGAAGACCGCCGCACCGTGGACAAGCGCGTCAAAGCCATCGGCATTCTCAAAGGCATTCGCGAAGAACTGGTTCAAGTACGCAAAGCACTATGAAAGTAGGAGACATTACTTCTGCACTGGAAGTGTTTGCCCCGCTCCGTATCCAGGAAAGCTGGGACAACAGCGGCCTCATCATAGGCTCCCCGGAAGACGAGGTGCACGGTGTGATGGTGGGCTTCGACTGCACCCCGGACCTGGTGAAGGAAGCCGTGGAGAAGGGCTGCGACATGGTGGTTACGCACCATCCGCTCATCTTCAAGGGCATCAAACGCATAGACAGTAAAGACCCTGTGGGCGCCGCCATTATGCAGGCCGTGCGCTCCGGTGTGGCCGTTTATGCCGCCCACACCACCGCAGACAAGGTCATTGCCGGTGTAAGTGGTGCCATGGCCCGCAGGCTGGGCCTTAAGAAGGTGGAAATCATGGTGCCCGAAGAAGACGGCACCGTGGGTCTGGGCTGCGTGGGAGAGTTTGAGCACCCCATGAACGGCAAGGAAGCCCTGGCCTATGTGAAAGAGCGTTTCAACCTGGGCGTCATCCGCAGCTCCAAGCCCCTGGAAACCCCCATCAGCAAGGTGGCGGTGCTGGGCGGCAGCGGCGGTTCTGAAATTCCGCTGGCTCTTGCCAAAGGTGCCCAGCTGTACATCACGGCAGACATTTCCTACCACAATTTCTTCACTCCCGAGGGCTTTATGGTCATGGATATCGGCCATTTTGAGAGCGAAGTAGAGATTGTAGACATTTTCTTGGCAGAGTTACGGAAAAAATTTCCTACCTTTGCAAGCTACAAAAGTGCCAGCATGGGCAGGAGCAACCCTGTCCACTACTTTGGTTTGTAATTAAGTATAAATCGATTTATAACATTTATGGCAAGTACCAAGAAACCCACCGCCGCCAAGAAAGTGGAGGCACCCATCGACAACAGGGAAACTTTTGTGTCGCTGCAGAAAAGTTTCGCCGATTCCGATATGCCCGTGGAGGAGAAACTCAAGACCCTCTACCAGCTCCAGGCTGCGGATTCCGAGATTGACAAAATTATCCAGTTACGTGGCGAACTGCCGGCAGAGGTAGCGGCCCTGGAAGAAGAAATCGCCACCCTTAAGGAGCGCAGCGCCGCTCTGGCCGCCGTGGTAGATCAGCTCAATCGCAACATCGCCGATGCCAAGCTCTCCATCTCCGAGCACGAGAGCGTCATCGAGAAATACCAGCGCCAGCTGGAAACCATCGCCAACTCCCGCGAGTACGATTCCCTGAACAAGGAAATCGAGAACCAGGAACTTCTCCGTCAGATTGACGAGAAAACCATCAACGACACCCGTTTCGAGATTGGTGCCAAGAAGTCCGAGGCCGAAGAGCTGAAGGACCGCCTCACCATCCGTGAGGAAGACCTCAAGGCCAAGAAGGAAGAGCTGGAGAACATCGTGGAAGAAACCGCCAAGGAAGAGGCCGTGCTCCGCGCCCGCCGCGAAGAATGCGCCGCCAAGATTGACGCCCGCACCATGAGCGCCTACGAGCGCATCCGCGAAAGCGTGCACAACCACCTGGCCGTTGTGGGCATCTACAACGGAGACTCCTGCGGAGGATGCTTCAACACCATCACTCCCCAGCGCCGCGTAGAAATTGCTTCCAACAAGAAGCTCATCATCTGCGAACACTGCGGCCGCATCATCATCAACCCGGATTTTGAATAGTCAGTAAATGGCCGAAGGTCCTCGCAAGAAAAGCCGCCAGGAACCTCTCAATCTGGAAACCCTGATGGGGAACAAGCCCCCGCAGGCCCTGGATGTAGAGGAAGCTGTGCTGGGCGCCATGCTGGTAGAGCCCGCCACCATAGACGAATCTATGGAGGAGCTCTCCGCTGCGTGTTTCTACGACCCGCAGCACCGCATGATCTTCGAGGCCATGTCGGAACTGGTAAACGAACACGTCTCCATAGACCTGGTTACCGTTAGCGAAAAGCTTCGGAGCAAAGGCAACCTGGAGGCCGTGGGCGGTCCTGTAGTACTGGCTGGCCTGTCGCAGAACATTGCAGCAGCCGCCCACATAGAGTACTACATCAAAATCCTCAAGCAGAAAACCATTCAGCGGGATCTTATCACCGCTTCCTACGAAATTCTGAAACAGTCTTTTGACGAATCCACCAACGTGGACGACCTCATAGACAACGCCCAGACCAAGGTGTTTGCGGCCATTCAGAATAACGTAAAGAGGGACGTGCAGGACATTGGCTCCATCATCAACTCGGTGCTGGACAACCTGCAGGAGCTGCAGGGCATTACCGGTCCGTCCGGCGTGCCCTCCGGCTACCCGTCCATAGACCGTGTAACCCAGGGCTGGCAGAAGAGCGACCTCATTATCCTGGCCGCCCGTCCTTCCGTGGGTAAGACGGCTTTCGCCCTGAACATTGCCCGCAACGCGGCCGTAGACGCCAACATGCCCGTAGCCGTGTTCTCCCTGGAAATGAGCGCAGACCAGCTGGGCAAGCGTCTCATCACCACGGAAAGCGGCCTCTCCGGAGAAAAAATCAAGGGCGGCGTAAAGTTGGAACAGTACGAGTGGGTGCAGTTGGAAGACACGCTCAAGCGCCTGGCTAAGGCACCCCTGTACATAGACGACACCCCCGGCATTCCCATCATGGAATTCCGTACCAAGGCTAAGCGTCTGGTTAAGCAGAAGGGTGTGCGCCTTATTGTGGTAGACTATCTCCAGCTCATGCAGGGCCCGGTAGAACTCCGTGGATTGCGTGAACAGGAAGTAGCCGCCATCTCCCGTACCCTCAAGGCCACCGCCAAGGAACTGAACATTCCCATCATCGCCCTCTCGCAGCTAAGCCGTAACGCCGTGCAGCGCACCGGCGGCACCGGCAAGCCCCAATTGAGCGACCTCCGAGAATCCGGCTCCATAGAGCAGGATGCCGATATGGTTATCTTCATCCACAGGCCGGACTTCGTGGGCATGAGCGAAAACCCCGAAGACAAGGAGAAGGCCTACATCGTCATAGCCAAGCACCGTAACGGTGAGGTGTGTGACATTGAGATGAAGTACAAGGCTAACCAGGTAAAGTTCGTAGAACCGGACCAGAGCCTGGATGTATATGCGCAGCAGCGCCCCGTGGCCAGCGCCGTGAACGAGCCCGGCCCGCAGGGCAATTATAACTTCGAAGACCAGCAGGACTTCTAGCATGCGCCGCTGCCTGGTCATATTCGCATTGCTGTTTTCCTTAACAGCCGCCGGGCAGCAGAAGACTGTCCTTCCCATGGCCCGCGAGTATCCCTTCCAGGCCGGGGAACAGATGGAGTTTTCCCTTCTGTACAAGTGGGGTGCGGTGGTTACAGAGGTGGGCAGCGCCTCCCTTCAACTGGATTCCTTAAGTTACCAGGGCGTACCTACGTATCATACAGGGCTTTATGTAAAATCGGCTCCCTTCTTCGATATCTTTTTCAAGATGCGGGAGCAGTTTGATAGCTGGTTTGCGGCCCAAGATTTAAGACCCTTCAAATTCACCCGGGATACCTACGAAGGCGGCTACACCGCCACCAACCTCTATATCTACGACTGGGAGCAGGAGGTGATTCATGCCGATGTAAACTTCGGCGGCAGGGGTGAGGAACATTACGAGATTCCCCTGAAAAACGGAGTACAGGACCTCCCGTCGCTGGTATATGCGCTTCGTGCTGCAGATTTCTCCCGGATGGAGGTGAACAAGGCCTACCCGCTGTCCTTCGCCATTGACGAGGCTGTGTTTAACATACACCTGACCTACAAGGGCATAGAAACGGTGAAGGTGCGCCGGCTGGGAAAAACCCGGGCACACCATATCTCCTGCTCGGTGGTGCAGGGCGCCATGTTCGAGGGAAACCAGGAACTGCAGATGTGGCTGTCGGCCGACGACGCCCGCATCCTGGTGGGCCTGATGGCTCCCCTCCGCGTGGGCGGTGTATGGGCCTGGGTGAAGAGTACCAAAGATTTGAAACATCCCTTTGAGGTGCAGAAATGAAGCAGGAAGAAGTAAGCCATAAAGGAAAGATTGTGAGCATTACGCCGGAGGTCACTACGGTGAGCATCCTGCAGCATGCCGCGTGCGGAGAATGCCACGCCGCCGGCATCTGCGGCATGTCAGACCTGGCCGAAAAGACGGTGGACGTGCCCACAGACCCTTATGCCTTCCGGAACGTAGGAGACGAAGTAGAGGTGGTCCTAAAGGCCTCCATGGGCCTGAAGGCCGTATGGCTCTGCTACGCCATTCCCCTGGTCATCCTCCTGGCTGTTGTGGTGGGCCTCCTCCAGGCCGGAGTGGGAGAAGTGGCTGCCGGCTTGTGCGGCCTGGCCGCCATCGGCCTGTATTATTTGGGTCTGTACCTGCTTCGCGGAAAGCTGAAGAACGAATATATTTTTACAATAAAAGGATAAACTATGTCATCTATCATCATTTGGACCATTGCGGTGGTAACCGTCCTGGGCCTTGTGCTGGCTCTGGTGCTCTATTTGGTAGCCCAGAAGTTCAAGGTAGAGGAAGACCCCCGCATCGATGAGGTGGAGAAGGTGATGCCCGGCGCCAACTGCGGCGGTTGCGGCTTTGCCGGCTGCCGCGCGTTTGCCGAGGCTGCGGTGAAGGCCCCCAACCTGGACAACAACTACTGTCCGGTGGGCGGCAACGACACCATGGCCAAGGTGGCGGCCATCCTGGGTTACGAGGTAACGGAGAAGGCCCCCATGGTGGCCGTGGTCCGTTGCAACGGTAACTGCGAGGCCCGTCCCAAGGTGAACCAGTACGACGGCTATGCCTCGTGCTACGTGAAGTCCCTCCTCTACACCGGAGACACGGGCTGCGCCTTTGGCTGCCTGGG
>DFLI01000091.1:0-8981 GCA_002373715.1 Bacteroidales bacterium UBA3623 | reverse complement strand
GGCGCCCTGTCCATGGATCCCGTCACCGGCCTGCCGGTAGTGGACCAGGAGAAGTGCACCGCTTGCAGCGCCTGCGTGAAGGCCTGTCCCAAGCGCATCATTGAACTTCGTCCCAAGGGCCCCCGCGGCATGCGCATGTTCGTGAGCTGCGTAAACAAGGACAAGGGTCCCGTGGCCAAGAAGGCCTGCGCCAGCGCCTGCATCGGCTGCGGCATCTGCGCCAAAACCTGCACCCACGAAGCCATCACCGTTGAGGCCAATGTGGCCTACATAGACCCCGCCAAGTGCAAACTCTGCCGCGAGTGCGAGGCCATGTGCCCCACCGGCGCCATCCACGGTGTGAACTTCCCCAAGCCCCTGGACAAGGAAGCCATCAAGGAGCGCATCAAAGTGCGTCAGCAGAAAGCTAAAGAGGCAGCCGAGGCTGCTAAAAAGGAGGCCGCAAATGAGTAAGCATACATTCTCCATCGGCGGTGTACATCCGCACGACAACAAGATTTCCCGGGAATGCCCCATTACCCCGCTTCCCATTGCTCCCACCGTATACATCTCCGTGGCCCAGCACATCGGCGCCCCTTCGGTGCCCTGCGTGGCTGTAGGAGATAAGGTAAAGGTGGGCCAGGTCATTGCCGAACCCGGCGGATTCGTGGGTGCCTTCATCCACTCTTCTGTCAGTGGCACCGTCAAGTCCATAGCCCCCAGGGCCGATTTAGCCGGCCGCGCCACCACCCACATCGAGATTGCCGTGGAAGGCGACGAGTGGGCCGATGGCATTGACACCACAGATACCCTCGTCACCACCATCCCCGAAGACCCCAAGGCCATTGTGGAGAAAATCAAGCTGGGTGGCGTTGTAGGTTTGGGTGGTGCCACCTTCCCCACGCACGTGAAGCTTAGCCCGCCTCCGGGCTCCAAGTGCGAGCGCGTCATCATCAACGGCTGCGAGTGCGAGCCTTACCTCACCTCCGACTTCCGCACCCTCCTGGAGAAGGGAGAGCAGGTGGTGGTGGGTGCCGCCCTCCTCAAGAAGGCCATGGGAGACGTTCCCTGCACCATTGCCATTGAAGAGAACAAGCCCGAGGCCATTGCCCACATCCAGGATGTGATTGCCAAACTGGGTTACCAGGGCATTGAAGTAATGGTGATGAAGATGATGTACCCGCAGGGCGGTGAGAAGCAGCTCATAGACGCTGTGAT
This sequence comes from Bacteroidales bacterium UBA3623, assembly GCA_002373715.1. Classification (GTDB taxonomy): domain Bacteria; phylum Bacteroidota; class Bacteroidia; order Bacteroidales; family UBA932; genus Cryptobacteroides. The sequence continues at coordinate 7,784 of DFLI01000091.1, read as the reverse complement.
GCACCGTCAGGTAGGTTCCGGCGCCCTGCCCATCAGCGTAGGTGCCGTGGTTCAGAACGTCGCCACCGCTTTGGCTGTATACGACGCCGTTCAGAAGAACAAACCCATCGTAGACAATTCCGTAACCGTAACGGGTGAGTGCTTCCCCAAGCAGGCCAACCTGCTCGTGCGCGTGGGCACGCCCCTGCGTTACATCTTAGATTATCTGGGAGGTGTCCCGGAAGAGGCCGCTAAAATTATCAGCGGCGGTCCCATGATGGGCCGCGCCGTGGCCAACCTGGATGCCGCCACCGTGAAGGGTACCGGCGCTCTGCTCCTCCTCACCGAGAAGCAAACCAAGCGCGCCCCTGCCACCCAGTGCATCCGCTGCGGCAAATGCGCCGACGCCTGCCCCATGGGCCTGGAACCGTTCCTGCTGAACAAGCTCTCCAAGGCGGCCGATTGGGACGCCTGCGAGGCCAACGCCGCCCAGGACTGCATCGAGTGCGGCTGCTGCCTGTATTCCTGCCCCGCCCACATTCCGCTGCTGGACAACATCCGCGTAGGAAAGGGCTTTGTGTTAAGTGCCATCCGCGCACGTGCGAAAAAATAATTACTATGAATAAATTATTAGTATCTCCTTCACCGCATATCCACAGCAAGGACTCCACCAAGTCCCTCATGCTGGATGTGGTGATTGCGCTGGTCCCGGCCATCATCTGCTCCGTAGTCTTCTACGGCTGGCAGGAATTGCTGGTACTGGGCGTGAGTGTGGCTTCCTGCGTGCTGCTGGAATGGGCCATCACCAAATATATGCTTAAGAAGCCGTCCACCGTGGGGGACCTGTCGGCCGTTATTACCGGTATCCTGCTGGCCCTGAACGTGCCCTACACCACTCCCTGGTGGGTTGTGTTCATCGGCGCCGTGGTAGCCATCGGCGTTGCCAAGATGACCTTTGGCGGCATTGGCCAGAACATTTGGAACCCCGCCCTGGTGGGCCGCGTGTTCCTGCTGGTTTCCTTCCCTACGTACATGACCACCTGGAGCAAGCCTGCCGGCCTCTTTGGCGTGGATGCCGTTTCCGGTCCCACCCCGCTGGGCACCATCCAGGAAGGCCTCATGCAGGGTTCCAGCGTGCAGGAGCTCACATCGGCCTATAATTACAAGGACCTGCTGTTTGCCAATCTGGGCGGCAGTGCCGGTGAAGTTTGCGCCCTGGCCCTGCTGGCCGGCTTTGTGTACCTTTGCTGCCGCAAGGTTATCAAGCCCTGGATTACCCTCAGCATCTTTGCCACCGTGGCCCTTACTTCCCTCATCTTCTGGGGTATCAATCCGGACCGTTTCACAGACCCTCTGTTCAACTTGCTCACCGGCGGTCTCATCCTGGGTGCCTGCTTCATGGCAACGGACTATGTCACCAGCCCTATGAGCCTCTGGGGAGGCGTGATGTTCGGTGTGGGCATTGGTTTCCTCACCATGATGATCCGTTACTTCGGCTCTTATCCGGAAGGCGTTTCCTTCGCCATCCTTATCATGAACTCTGTGGTGCCGCTGCTTAACATGTGGTTCAAACAGAAAAAATTCGGGAGGAAATAGGTATGGCAGTTAAATCCAATCTTACCAATATGGTGCTGGTACTGGGCCTCACCTGCCTGTTTTGCTCCGGCATTCTGGGCGGTGCCTACGTGCTCACCAAGGAACCCATTGACAAGGCCGCTGCAGAGAAGACCAACCAGGCCATCTCTCAGGTGCTGCCCCACTTCACCGATGTGCAGTACAATGAGGAAAATCATTACTACACGGCCACCGACGGAGACCAGCTGGTAGGCTATGCCGTAGAGTCCACCGTGGTGGGCTTTGGCGGCCCCCTCAGCCTCATCGTGGGTGTTACCCCCGACGGTGTAGTATACAACACTTCCGTGCTCTCGCACGCCGAAACCCCCGGTCTGGGTGCCAAGTGCACCACGGACGCCAAGTTCATGGACCAGTGGAGGGGCTTCGATCCTTCCATCAAGAAACTCTCCGTGAAGAAGGACGGCGGTGACGTAGACGCCATTACGGCTTCCACCATCACATCCCGCGCCTACACCCTGGCGGTAGAGAATGCCCTGACAACGTTTAAGCAGATTGCCGGTCAAGCCGGCAATGACGAAGCCGTCATGCCCGATGCCGATAATTCTGTCATGCCCGACTCCGATCGGGCATCTAATGAAGGAGGACAAAACAATGAGTAAGTTCAAACTGGTTTCCGACGGGCTTGTCAAGAACAACCCCACCTTTGTGCTCCTGCTGGGTATGTGCCCTACGCTGGCCACTACCACCAGCGCCATCAACGGCCTCTCCATGGGCCTGGCCACGCTCTTTGTGCTGGTCCTGAGCAACATGGCCATATCGGCCATTGCCCCCGTGGTTCCGGATAAGGTGCACATCCCTGTATACATTGTGGTCATTGCCACCTTCGTTACCCTGCTCCAGCTGCTCATGCAGGCCTACACCCCGGCCATGTACGAGACCCTGGGTCTGTTCATCCCGCTCATTGTGGTGAACTGCATTGTGCTGGGCCGAGCCGAAGCTTTTGCCAACAAACACGGCGTAGGGGAGAGCGCGCTGGACGGTCTGGGCGTAGGCCTGGGCTTCACCTGCAGCCTTACCGTGCTGGGTCTGGTTCGCGAGATCCTGGGCTCCGGCAGCGCCTTTGGCTACAACTTCATCGGCGGTCACGACGGCATGCTGGCCTTTGTAATGGCTCCCGGCGCTTTCCTGTGCCTGGGTTACCTGATGGTTCTGTTCAACAAATACCTTAAAAAGAACTAGGCTATGGAGTACTTCCTTATAATTATTTCGGCGATCTTTGTTAACAATATCGTCCTGGCGCAGTTCCTGGGTATCTGCCCCTTCCTGGGTGTATCCAACAAGCTGTCCACCGCTACGGGTATGTCCATGGCCGTGTGCTTTGTGATTACGCTGGCCACCCTGGTTACTTACCTCATTAATAAGTACCTGTTGGTGCCTTTCGAAATCACCTACCTGCAAACCATCGCTTTCATCCTGGTTATCGCTGCCCTGGTGCAGATGGTAGAGATTGTGCTCAAGAAGGTTTCCCCGTCCCTGTATCAGGCCCTGGGTATCTTCCTGCCCCTCATTACCACCAACTGCGCCGTGCTGGGTGTAGCCATCAACGTGGTTACCAAGGAGTTCTCCTTCGTGCCCGGCGGCATGCTCAACCTGGGCCAGGCCCTGGTGTATGCCTTTGCTACCTCGCTGGGTTACGGCTTGGCTATGGTCATCTTCGCCGGCATCCGCGAGCATCTGGCCCTGAACGAAGTCCCCAAGGCCTTCAAGGGCGTGCCCATCGCCATCATCAGCGTTGGCATCCTGGCCCTCGCCTTCATGGGCTTCAGCGGCATGGTGAAATAATAGGTTTGGCCCCTTGAGAAAGGGCCGTGTATTCTATTGTATGAGCATTCTCCTTTACAGGGGAATGCTCTTTGCGTTGCCGCCACTCCCCCTGCCCTCGTCCGGGGGTGGACAAGCCACCGGGGGCACCATTCCTTCCTCCGTTTGACCATTTATAAACCCTGCATTATTATATTAAATTATTTTATAAACAAAAAATATTTTGCTGTTTCTTTAAAAATTTATGGAAGAATTGTAGAAAAATTTTGCATAAAAGGAAAATTCGACTAAATTTGTCTTCAGAACACATGCGTGTCCACATGGTTTCATTATAAAAGTATATGGTAAAAAAGGGCTCTGGCGTGCGTCAGAGTCGGTGTTCTGCTATAAGAACTTGACCATTTATTAGTAAGGTGCAACATTTTTAACTAAAAACGAACAAAAAAGGCCAAAAATGCAAATAAGCCCCCGCCGTAATGGCCCGGAGCGTGTTCCCTAGTATATTTTGATCACTAATTCAACTAACACTAATTATCTTAATTAATTATTCACTATGCAACACAAAAGTTTATTTGCCGCAATGATGGTGGGTGCCCTGGTTCTCGCCTCTTGCGTAAAGAACCAAGAGTCGCAGTCTGTGACCGACGTGAGAAACGCCCGGGCCGACGAGATTAAGTCCCAGGCCGAGCTGAACCGCGCCAACGCGCAGGCCGCTGTTACACTGGCCAAGGCCCAGGAGACTATTGCTGCCGCTCAGGCTAAGTTATTGGAGGCCCAGGCCGCTATCGCAGAAGCAGAGGCTGCCAAGATTAGCGTTGAAGCAGAACTCGCCGCCGTTGAGGTGGAAATCGCCAAGGTAAAGCTGGAGGAAGAGAGAGTCAAGCTCCAGGCAAAGAAGGCAGAACTGGAAGCCCTCAAGGCCAAGTACGAGGCTGAAATTGCCCAGGCTGAAGCCCAAAAGCAGGAGGCTATCAATCGCTTGGCAAGAGCAGCCTATCAGGCAGAACTTGATGAGCTTGCTCATCAGAAGGCTTTGATTGATGCCGAGGCCGAAATGTTTAAAGCAATTGCTAGTCTTGAAGATGCACAGCGCAAGCGTATTGCCAGACTGTTTATTGCTTATAGCAATGCTACTAAGGAGGTTTATACTAACCAGGCCGAGTTGCTGAAGAAGGAAGTTGAATTGGCCCGCATTCAGGCTCATCTTGAATCTGGCCTCGACTATACTTATAATCAGATTGTCGAGAAACAGGAGCAGATTACCATGCTTCAGAGAACGCTATCGTCCCTTGAGGCAATCGCCGAGGCTGCTTATGAAGATTTATACGAAGTGATTGAGAAGATCTATCCTAGTTATGTTGCCGCTGCTTCTGCTATGGAGGAAGCTCAACTCCTATATGTGAATGCTTGGAATTTCTGGCAGAATAGATTTGAAGATCCTACCAGCGAGCTGTATATCCAGCCCGAGTTTACCTATAACTGGGATCCCGTTGTCGATGGTGACGGAAAAGTTTTGTTCTTCCAGAAGGACTTCCAGAGTTTCATGTTCAGTGCTTTAGGGGATGATCTTGTTTTCGAATTCGACATTGCTAGTGGAGCCAAGATTTGGGGTTATTATGATGGTAACGGGGATTTCGTCCCGCTGTGGAAAGATGAGGCAAAAATATATGGAGACCGGTACTACTATCCTGAGATGGAGGGCGTTGTCCCTGTTGCAGGCGATTGGTTCCAGGATTTCCAATGGTCTCCCGCCATCATTTTCTACAATAATTTCAATTCTTGGTTTGAGAGCTATAATAAGACGATTCAGCAGTGGAAGGACGATTACGATGAAGAGTATTACGAGATTCCTGATACAGAAGAAGAAATTGCCGAAATGGAGGATTGGATAGCCTCCATGAGGGAATATGTCGCCAAGGCTGACGTCGAACTGATTCCTGCCAAAACAGAAATGGAAGAGGCAAGTAAAGCCAACAACGAAGCGTATGAGGTATACTGGGCGGCATATCAGGAAGTGAATAATTATAAGCCCTCTACTACAAGCATCGAATGGGTCAATTATATGAAGGCCTATAGCATCTATAACGAGGCCTTGTACAATGATGGAGATGTCGATTGGGATATTGAAAATTACGAGAAAACTGTAGTTCCCTATTACAGAGCCAATCTCACTACTGCAAAAGCTAACCAGTTTGAAGCCGATAAGGCAGTTCTTGATCAGAAAGCTGTAGTGGCAGAGAAAGAGGAGGCTGTGACCGAGGCCATTGTAACGGCCTATACGGATGCCGTTACGGCTGTCGCAACGGCCAAGGCCGCTGTAGGAACCAAGTTCACCGAGTATCAGACCGCCTTGGATGATGCCTACGCCAAAGATCTCATCTATAAAGCAGATCCTAATAATGCCGATAAGAAGAAAGCTGCCGAAGACGCCGAAAAGGCTGCTGAGGATGCTCTGAAGGCATACAACGAGGCTGTTGAGGCTGTGGCAGTTAAGGAGGGAGAACTTACCACTGCAAAGGAGGCCTATGACGCCGTAAAGAATCCTTATGATGCGGCTGTTGCTACTCTGGAAGAGTTAGAGCAAACCGCTGCAGCAAAGGCCGCCGCAGTCGCTACCGCGGAAGAATCCCTGCAGAAAGCCGAGGCATATTTAGCGGAATATGAGGCTCAGAAACTATTGACGGTTGAAGCCGTAGCTCTTGCAAAGGCCAATATGGAAGAGGCTAAAGCTGCTTACGATGCTTTGGGTACGCAGGATGATCCTGTCTTCCAGGAGCTTGTCGAGGCTTATAATGCTGCATATGCCATTTATAGGGAGAAGAGCAACGCATATTGGGAGGCTCGCAGAGTCTATTATACCATTCTTGCATCGTACAATGGTTATGATTATTGGAATTGGGACTACGAAGATGACGCACCTTATACATATAACTACTATGTCTGGAATCTGGATGAGAATAATGAGTATACTGATGCTTACGCTCTCATTAGAATGAAGGAAGATCTCTTCGTCAAGAAGCAGAATTATGCTTCTCAGCAGGAATGGATTGACAATATATTCTCTTACGTAACCGACGCCCAGGCTGAGATTGAGCATTATCAGACCGTTGCACAGCCCGTATACGAAGAGTGGTTGGCCAACCGTACCAGTGCTGAGATGTCTGTAGACGACGCCTACAAGAGTTACATAGATGCCGTCAATGACTTCTACGATATTTATGTGAAGATTGCCGCCCTCGAGGAGATTATCATCTACATGGATGCTAATTACAATGAGTACAACATGGAGGATCTTGACAAGCTCATCACTGAGAAGACAGCTCTGCTGGCTCAGTATAAGGAAGAGCTTGCCCAGCTCATTGAGCTCTTGGAAATGGGTGACTACGGAATGGTTAATATCACCAAGATCCAGGGTGAGATTGCCGAGCTTGAGGCTAAGATTGAAATGTACACCGCCCTGGCCAATTCTTACTGGGAGGAACTGCAGGATCTTATGCCCGTAGACTAATCCTGCCTGAGTTGTAAGACAACAGAAAAGCCAGTACAATGAATATCAATAGAATATTTGCATTTGCCGCAGCAATGCTCGTCGGGGTTAGCGTCCTGGCGCAGGAAGGGCCCGTGAAGCCCGTGCGCGTGGGCGTTAGTGTGACCGTGGGGAGCAACGCATATGCAGGCATCAGTGCCCTGCCTGGCACGCTGGCTTCATACGAAAGCGCAGCCTTGCCCACAAACTGGATGGACAAGGCTCCGGCTTTCGGAATTGAAGGCAGTTTGATCCTGGCCGACCACTGGAAACTGGACCTGGGCGGAGCCTTTAACTTTGGCTACAACCCTGGTTACCCCGGAGTAGAGGGAACCGGCACCCAGATGGGTGACATCCCCACCTATGAACCGGTCATCCTCCAGCAGAGTGTGTCGTACCAGGTCTATCTGGCAGGCAGCTACTATTTCCGGATCCCTATGGTTCCCGCCGTGCGTCCTTCCGTAGGTCTGCGTCTTGGCGCCACGTACGCCAACAACCAGCAGCGTAAAGACGTAGAAGAGTGGATGGGAACTTCCGTAGGCGAGAACTACACCCTGGGTGCATCCGTCATTGCCGGATTTGACTACTACTTCAGCCGCAACTTCTTTGCCGGTGTAGGTGTAGACCTCTTCCGCTATGTATACGGTGTCACCGCACAGCGTCCCCAGGAAGGTCTGGGCGTGCTGGGTGCCGATTCCCACAACTTCGGCTTCCTGGGAGCCCCCAAGATCAAGATTGGATTCATGTTCTAAACACCATCCAACCCCCTATACGAAAGAGCCGGCCTCAAAGGTCGGCTCTTTTTTCTATCTTTCTCCCTGAATTAAAAGTACTTAACATGGAAAACACTATCTACTTCTTCAGGGAGATTGCCAAGCAGTGG
>DFLI01000036.1:14364-14726 GCA_002373715.1 Bacteroidales bacterium UBA3623 | reverse complement strand
CATTTTGAAAAAGAATTAAAGGTGAAAAAATTACTTCTTAGATTTCTTAGGACGTTTTGCGCCATACAGGGAACGGGACTGAGTACGTCCATCCACGCCGGCGGTATCCAAAGCTCCTCTAAGGATGTGGTAACGAACACCCGGAAGGTCCTTTACACGACCACCGCGAACCAGCACGATGCTGTGCTCCTGGAGGTTGTGGCCTTCGCCCGGGATGTAGGCATTGACCTCTTTGGCGTTGGAAAGACGAACACGGGCTACTTTACGCATAGCGGAGTTCGGCTTCTTCGGCGTAGTGGTGTAAACACGCAGACATACGCCACGCTTCTGAGGGCATGCATCCAACGCACGAGACTTGCTCT
>DFLI01000036.1:0-14292 GCA_002373715.1 Bacteroidales bacterium UBA3623 | reverse complement strand
CTCGCGTCCTTTACGGACAAGTTGTTGAATTGTAGGCATAAATGTTTGTTAATAAATAAATTATAGTTACAACCCATTTTACGGCTCTTATGTTTCCGCAAAATGGGCTGCAAAGATAAGCAAAATTATTTAATTAACAAAGTTATTCACAGGCCGATGGCCGCATTTTTCAAACCTTTAGCGGTACAACGGAGGGTGACGGGGCCTTCGCCCGTGCGCCGGACAATGGCCGATGCCTTGCCGTGGAAGGCAGGAAGGGAGGTGCTGTAGAAGGGCACATGGGAGGTGGGGTCTCCGGCGTCGGTACCAACTATCTGAGCGGGACCCTGGATGCTGAAGCTTAGTAAATCGGCCGCGTCGGGCACCAGAATGCCGTTTTTATCCACCACATCGATGGTTACGTAGGTGAGCTCTTCACCGGCATAATCTATGGATGCCTGCAGGCGGGCGGGCTTTCCGGCCGTTTTCACAATGTCTCTGGCCCATTCCCGGCCGTCCTTGTAAACAATGACATCCACCGTTCCGGGTTCATAGACCACGTTATCCCAAACAAAACGGTATCCGTCCCGTTTGATACGGCCGTAAGACTTGTCATTGACGAAAAGCTCGGCCTCGTCTCCCGAAGAGTACACATGTACCGGCGTCACCTGCCCCTCCCGGCCGGGCCAGGTCCAGTGCGGCAGGATGTGCGCCATGGGAAGCTGGGGCTGCCAGCGGGCCTGGTACTGATAAAAACGGTCTTTGGGGAAGCCCGCCAGGTCTATGATGCCAAAGTAACTGCTGCGGGAAGGCAGCGGAACATCCGAGATGGTCTGTCCCCAGCCGGCCACCAGTTTCTTATAGGCTTCTTTTTCCTCTTCCGTGTGGAAGTTGGTGAGCACTGAAGGGTCCAAGTTGAAGGGCGTGGGCTCTCCCAGGTAGTCGTAGCCGGTCCAGACAAACTCTCCGGCGCACTGGGGCACCTGGTCCTCGTACATCCACTCATAGTCTGCCTTGGAGGCCCAGGCCGGGGCATAAAGGTCGTAGGAACTTACCTGAAAAGGAGGGTTCATATCCCAGCCCTTGCTCTTGTCTTGCTCTACCGGGAAGCGGTAATAGCCGCGCGTGGAAATGCAGGAAGCCGTTTCGGAGCCAATCACCGGCTGACCGGGGTGCGTGCGAACAAACTCCTCATACAGATGAGGCTTGTAGTTGAAGCCGTATACGTCGATAGTGCCGGCATAGGGCTGCGAGGCTGCCCAGGGATTGTCGTTGCCGGCGGTGGTGAGGCGCGTAGGGTCCTCCTGATGGCACAGGTCTGTGAGCATCTGGGGAATCCACCAGCGGGAAGGGTCTCCCTGCTCTCCGCATTCGTTGCCAATGCTCCACAGAATAACCGAGGGGTGGTTACGGTCCCGGTGAATGAGGGCCGTGAGGTCTTTGAGGGCCCACTGGTCAAAGAGAGTAGCATAGCCGTTCTCTTTCTTGGGCCAGGTCCAGGTATCCGTGAGTTCGTCCATCACCAGGAAGCCCATGCGGTCGCACAGGTCCAGCAGCTCCGGGGCCGGAGGATTGTGGCTGGTGCGGATGGCGTTGCAACCCATTTCCCGCAGCTTCTGCAGACGGCGAACCCAGGCGTCTTCGTTCCAGGCGGCGCCCAGCACGCCGGCATCGTGGTGCAGGCACACGCCCTTCAGGAAGGTTTTCCATCCGTTCAGATAGAAACCGTCTTCCCTCCACTCAAGGTCCCGGAAACCGAAGGGAGTGTCGTACACATCCGTTCCGTTCTCCGTTTCCACGGTGGTGCGGGCTACGTACAGGGCGGGACGGTCCGTGAACCAGAGCCGGGGCTCTTCCACTTCCAGCTTCTGGGTAATCACCCGCCCGTCATAGATGGGTCCTTCTGTGACGGCCTGGGCCGATGTCCCCAGGATGCAGGTGGTCACCTTACCCATGAGAGGCTTGTCTGTCTTAAGGGTGATATCTATGCTCACGTTGCCGATGACATCGGCCCGGATGAAGGTGCCCCAGTGCGCTACGGCCGTGCGGGGCGTTTGGGTGAGCCATACGTTGCGGTAGATGCCGCCGCCGGGGTACCAGCGGGAGCTCTCGGGCTTATTGTCCAGCTTGATTTCTATGAGGTTATCCCCCTCTTTGAGGAAAGGATTCAGCTCCACCGCCCAGGAGGCGTAGCCGTAAGGCCATCCTCCGGCTTCCTTGCCGTTCACATACACCACGGCATTGGAGAAGGCGCCGTCCACCTCCAGGCGCAGGTTCTGCTTTAAATCATCGGCCGATACGGAAAACGCCTTGCTGTAGGTGGCCTTGCCCCACCAGGCCAGCTTGCCCGTTTCTCCGGGGTTTTCCTGGAGGAAAGGCTGCTCTACGCCCCAGTCGTGAGGGAGGTTGAGTGTACGGCTTTCCCCATCTTTGGTGAAGGTCCAGTTCTTGTTCCAGCACTGCCGGCCGGAAGGCTGCGCCAGGGCGGCCACCGAAAGGGCCAGGGCGCAAAGGAAAGATACGGTTTGTTTCTGTGTCATAACTATGCGAATTTAACGTTTTTTTTCGTATCTTCGCCCATATACAAGAACATCCTACTTATAATGAAACGAATCTTCTCCCTCCTTGCCCTGGCGGCCTGCCTGGTGGCATCGGCCCAAAATGCCAATTACGAGCAGGCTGCCCGCTTCAGCACCAAGCATTTGCAGAATCTGGTGTACAGCACCCGCATCCGCCCCAACTGGTTCCGGGACTCCGATAAGTTCTGGTACAGCTGGAAAACGGCCGATGGCACCCGTTATTATATAGTGGACCCTGCCACCGGCGCCAAGACAGAGGTGTTTGACATGGCCAAGCTGGCCCGCCAGATTACCGAAATTACGAGGGACCCGTACGACGCCCAGCACCTTCCTCTGCGCCTGGAGCTGAAGGACGACAAAACCTTCCAGTGGGACCTCAAGTCCAAGACGGAGAAGCGCGACAGCGCCGGCAACACCACCGGCAAGTTCGTAGAATATCGTTTTTACTATGACATAGCCTCCGGCAAGCTCACCTACGACACGGAGGAGCACAAGGACGAATATCCCCGCTGGGCCAACGTGAGCCCGGACGGCAGCGTGGGAGTTTACCTGAAGAACCACAACCTCTGGGTGATGGATAAGGAGAACCTGAAGAAGGCCGCCAAGGATGCCAAGGACAGCACCCTGGTAGAACGCGCCCTCACCACAGACGGCAGCAAGAACTTCTCCTGGGACGGAGACAACTATACCGGAGACACGGAGGCCGACAGCACCGCCCGCCGCTTTGCCGCCGTAAGCTGGGCCCCCGACGGCAAGCACCTGGCCATTATCCGCTGGGACATGAGCGCCGTGAAGGAGCTCTGGGTGATTAACTCCATTGCCAAGCCCCGTCCGGAGCTGGAAGCCTACCACTACCAGATGCCCGGAGAGCCCGGCCCCAAGGGACAGCTCTGCATCCTGGATTTGAATGGCAAGGTACAGAAAGTGGCCTGGAACGCCTTCAAGGACCAGGACGGCAGCATCCTGCCTGCAGAGCCCACCGCCGCCGACACCTATCAGGACTACCGCAGCATGAAGTGGATGGGAGACAACAAGGGCTTCTATCTGCTCCGCGGCAGCAGAGATCTCAAGCGCTGGGATCTTTGCCGCGTGGATGTGGGTGCCGACAGCACCAAAACCATCGTCTCTGAACGCCTGAACACCTATGTGGAAACCCGCAATCCCAAGTTCCTCCCTAACGGAGACTTCGTGTGGTGGAGCGAGCGAAATGGCTGGGCCAACCTCTATCTGTACGGGGCCGACGGTACCCTCAAGAAGAACCTCACGGAAGGCTCCTTCCACGTAGAGGACGTGCTGGGTGTCACTCCCACCTACCTGGTGGTAAGCGCCTGCGGCCTGAACCCTGAAGAGAATCCCTACCAGATGCACAACTACCGCGTTCCTCTTGCCGGCGGCCCCATGGTGCAGCTGGACATGGACGATATGGACGTACTGGCCACCGCCTCCTACGACGGTAAGTACATGGTAGCCAATTACTCCCGTGTAGACTACAAACCCGCCGTAATGCTGGTGAACACCGCCACGGGCAAGCGTACCCACCTGGAAGAGGCCGATTTCTCCCGTCTTTTCCAGGCCGGCTACAAGTTCCCGGAGCGCTTCAAGGTAAAGGCGGCCGACGGCATCACAGACCTCTGGGGAGAGCTGCACAAGCCCTTCGACTTCGATTCCACCAAGGTATATCCCATTGCCGATTATGTATACCCCGGCCCGCAGGTGGAGGCCAACGACATCTCCTGGCGCTTTAACCTACGCACGGACCGCCTGGCCCAGCTGGGTATGATTGTCATTTCCGTGGGTAACCGCGGCGGCCATCCCAACCGCTCCAAGTGGTACCACAATTACGGCTACGGCAACCTGAGGGACTACGGCCTGGAAGACCAGAAATACGCCATCCAGCAGCTGGGCGCCCGTTACAAATGGATAGACCTGGAGCGCGTGGGTATCCACGGCCACTCCGGCGGCGGCTTCATGAGCACCGCGGCCATCCTCCAGTACAACGACTTCTTCAAGGCCGCCGTCTCCTGCGCCGGCAACCACGACAACAGCATTTACAACCGCTGGTGGAGTGAGCAGCACCACGGCATTCAGGAGAAGGTTTCCAAGGGAGACACTTCCTTTGTATACAGCATCAAAACCAACCAGGAGATTGCCTCCCGCCTCAAGGGCCACCTGATGCTGGTGCACGGAGACATAGACAATAACGTGAACCCCGCCAACACCATCCGCGTGGTGAACGACCTTATCAAAGCCAACAAGCGCTTCGAGCTGGTGATCCTGCCCGGCCAGCGCCACGGCTTCGGAGACATGAACGACTATTTCTTCTGGAAAATGGCCGATTGGTATTCCCGCTGGCTCATTGGAGACAAGCGCGAACGCCCCATCGACATCCCCGAACTGAATAATGATTAAGCTATGAAAAGAGTTATTCCTTTCCTGTCGGCCCTGCTGCTTCTGGCCGCCTGTAACACCGTCCGCACGGAAACCTACCAGGACGATCTGGTGATGCCCCTGGAAGAAGGCCAGACGGATTCCCTCTTCTTCTCCTTGAGCGTGGAGTATGTAGTAACAGGCATGAAGGTGGAGGTGAGGCAGAATATCAACAACGCCATAGTAGCCCAGGTCTTTGACATGGAGGGCGGAGAAGGTACGCTGGAAGAAACGGCCATCCGTTACCGGGAGAACCTCATAGACGAGTACATGAACGAGAACGCCGTACTGGAAAACGGCGTACGCACCTGGGAAGACCGCCTCAGCGGCTCTTTCCGGGAGAAGGTCAAAAACTATATGAATTATCAGGTTAGCTACTATTCCTTCCGCGGCGGCGCCCACGGCATCCAGACTCTGAGCAACATAGTCTTTGACGCCAAAACGGGAGAGCAGGTAAAAGAGGCCGATATGTTCGCCCCCGGTTATGAGCAGCCGGTAGCCCAGCTCCTGCGCCTGGCTGTGAAAAGCTCCATGGAAGAGGAAGATCCCGAGCTGATGCAGCTGGTGAATCTGGAAGCGGTGCTGCCCAACGGAAACTTTTCCGTTCACACCGACGGCGTGGAATGGCTGTTCCAACCCTACGAGGTGGGCCCCTATGCCCTGGGCATAGTAACGGCCACGCTCTCCTGGGAAGAGTTGAAACCCTTCTTAAAGTAATACTATATGGACTGGATTGTGACTGAGGTTGACGGGAAGGTCGCATCCATCGCGGCCGATTACCGTCATCTGCCCCACATTGCCGCCGAGGTGGCTGCGCTGCCCCCGGAGGAAGTGGGTTCTATCGGCACGCGCAAAATCAGTACGGAAGAGTTGGTTGACTTTGCCAAGTTCCTCACCTGGGAAGACCTCCGGCTCTTCGGCTCTCCCTTCCAGATCAGTGTCTGGAAAAAGCTCTATGAACTGGAGCCCCGGCTGTACAGCTACTCAGACCTGGCCGAACTGGTGGACAACCCCGCCGGCGTTCGTGCCGTGGCTCATGCCGTAGCACTGAACCCGGTGGCCTACGTTATCCCCTGCCACCTCATCGTTCCCAAGGAAACCATGGACCGCGCGCAGGAGATACGGGAAAGTGCCTTGGGAACTCTGTTCAAGGGGAAAGACCTCTATCTGCTGGACAGCATTGACGTAGGCGCCTACGCTTATGGGGCCGATATCAAGCGCCTGTTCATCAAAATGCAGCTCTCGCAATAATGCTTCTGGAAGTCTGCTGCGGAAACCTGGACAGCGTGAAGGCCGCCGTGGAAGGCGGTGCTCCGCGCGTGGAACTGTGCTCCCGGCTGGATTTGGACGGCCTGACGCCCCTCTGGGACGAACTACGGGAGGCCCGCAGGCTCTTCCCTACCCTTAAGATTCACGCACTCATCCGCCCGCGGGAGGGAGACTTCTGCTACTGCCCGGAAGAAATGGCCCAAATAGCGGCCGACATCCAGACCGCACTGGATCTGGGGGCCGACGGCATAGTGGTGGGCGCCCTCACGGAAAAGGGAGACGTGGACCGGGAGGCTCTGGAAAGCATCCTCCCCAAGGGTCCAGCCCTCACCTTTCACCGCGCCTTCGACGTTTGCCGTCGGCCCTTCGAGGCCCTGAAAGTCATTGAAGAACTGGGCTTCCACCGCATCCTTACCTCCGGACAGGCGCCATCGGCCCAGGAGGGAACGGATTTGCTGCGGGAATTACAGGCCCAGACCTCTCTCACCATTCTTCCCGGCGGCGGCATCAACGCCTTCAACGCCCGCCGCATCCTGGAGCTTACGGGCTGCAGGGAACTGCACGCATCGGCCTCTTCCGTTCTGCCGGACGGAAGAAAGGTGAGCGATGCAAAAAAAATCGCCGCCATTCTGGCAGCGATCCGTTAATTATTTCGTACCGAAAATACGGTCTCCTGCATCTCCCAGACCGGGAACGATGTAGGCGTTTTCGTTCAGATGGTCATCTACGGCGGCCAGGTAGATATCAATGTCCGGGTGCTCCCGCTGCACGCGCTCGATGCCCTCTGGCACACCTACCAGGCACATGAGGCGGATGTTGGTGCAACCCTTTTCCTTGAGCATGGTAAGGGCATCGGAGGCGCTGCCGCCGGTGGCCAGCATAGGGTCTGTCACAATAACCATGCGGTTATTGATATCTTCGGGAAGCTTGCTGTAGTAAACCACGGGCTCGTGGGTTTCCTCGTTTCTGTACAGGCCGATGTGACCTACCCTGGCCACGGGGACCAGTTCCAACAAACCTTCCACCATTCCCAGGCCGGCGCGCAGGATGGGGACGATGGCCAGTTTGCGGCCACTCACCTGCCGGGCCGTCATCTTGCAGATGGGAGTTTCAATCTCAATCGGGTCCAGGGGGATATCCCTGGTGACCTCGTAACCCATCAGAAGGGAAATTTCCTTTAACAGCTGGCGGAAGTCCTTGGATCCGGTTTCCTTGTTGCGCATAATGGACAGCTTGTGCTGAACCATAGGATGGTTGATAATATGCAATTGGCTCATATCAGAAATAGGTTTTGATTATACAAAGATAGCTAAAAATACCGGTTTACAGTGGCAATCCGCAGCTGTTTTTGATTTCATTCATCACGAAGGAACTCTGGACGGAACCCAGGCTCTCGATGGTGCCCAGGGTGTTGATGAGAAAGTTATTGTAATACAGCATATCCGGCGCGTAAATCTTGAGGAGGTAGTCAAAATCTCCGGAGATGTTGTAACATTCGGCCACTTCCGGGATGTCCTTGATCCGGTTCACAAAATCGTTGGCAATGTCTTGCCCCATTCTTCGGAGACGCACGCTGCAAAAGACCAGGAAACCCCGGCCCAGCTTGGCGGCGTCCAGGACGGCCGTATATTTGCGAATGTAGCCCTCATTCTCCAGCCTGTGCAGGCGCTCGAAGACGGGGGTGGGCGAAAGATGAACCTTTAGGGCCAGGTCTTTCACGGTGATGCGGGAGTTCTGCTGAAGGACGCGCAGCATCTGGATGTCTGTTTTGTCTAGCGTTTCGGTCATAGTGGATTCTTCTGCCGGGAGGCTGTTTGCCGATAACAATTGGTCTTTCCTCCTGTTTATTTTTACAAATATAGAGGATAACACTATATTTTCAAAGATTCTTGCAGGAAATCTCCACCGCACATAACTTTGCAAGCAGAAAACAATAAAACGAAATACAATGGCTACCACTCCGCTTCACTTCGAAACCCTTCAGCTCCACGTAGGTCAGGAGCACTCAGACCCCGCATCCGATGCCCGTGCCGTCCCCATTTACCAGACCTCCTCTTATGTGTTCCATAACAGCGAACACGCTGCCGCCCGCTTCGGCCTGGCCGATCCCGGCAACATCTACAGCCGCCTCACCAACACCACCCAGGATGTCCTGGAGCAGAGAATCGCCGCCCTGGAAGGGGGCGTTGGTGCCCTGGCCGTAGCCTCCGGTGCTGCCGCCATCACTTACTCCATCCTCAACATCACCCGCGCGGGAGACCACGTGGTTGCTGCCAAGACCATCTACGGAGGCACCTACGATCTGCTGCAGCACACGCTGGTGCCCTATGGCATTTCCACCACCTTTGTAGACCCTTCAGACCTTTCCAACTTCGAAAAGGCCATCCGCCCGGAGACCAAACTTCTTTTCATCGAAACTTTCGGCAACCCCAACGGTAATGTGACAGACATTGAGAAAGTGGCGCAGATTGCCCATCGGCACCAGATTCCCCTGGTGGTGGACAATACCTTTGCCACGCCTTTCCTCCTTCGTCCCATCGAGCACGGGGCCGATATTGTGGTGCACTCTGCCACCAAGTTCATCGGCGGCCACGGCACCACCATCGGCGGGGTCATCGTAGACTCCGGAAAATTCGACTGGAAGGCGTCCGGCAAGTTCCCGCAGTTTACCCGGCCGGAGAACAGCTATCACGGGATTGTGTTTGCCGATGCCGTGGGGCCCGCCGCCTACATCACCCGCGCCCGCGCCATCCTGCTTCGCGATACCGGCGCCACGCTCTCCCCTGTCAGCTGCTTTATCTTCCTGCAGGGCCTGGAGACGCTCTCACTCAGGGTTGAAAGACACGTGTCCAATGCGCTGAAGGTGGTAGAATTCCTGTCCAGGCATCCCAAGGTGGCCAAGGTGAACCATCCTTCCCTGCCGGATCATCCGGATCACGCTACTTATAAAAGGTACTTCCCTAACGGAGGCGGATCCATCTTCACCTTTGAAATCAAGGGCGGCCGAAAGGAAGCTTTCCGCTTCATCGACTCGCTGAAGATCTTCTCCCTCCTGGCCAACGTGGCCGATGTCAAGTCCCTGGTGATCCATCCCGCCACCACTACGCACTCCCAGCTTACGGAGGAGGAGCTTACCGATCAGGGCATCTTCCAGAGCACCGTGCGCCTTTCTATCGGCACAGAGCACATAGACGACCTTCTGGCCGATATCTCCCAGGCGCTGGCACTCATCTAGAATTTGTAGTTATCAACAAAAAAACGCTTCGGAAAACCGAAGCGTTTTTTGGAGCGGAAAACGAGACTCGAACTATATCTTGTAATATATTGAAAATCAGTGTTTTATACAAAGCCAAAAAGACATCAGGTGAAACATAGGTGAAACTTTCGTGGCTTTTCAGGACGTATAGGGAAAGCGACTTGAACGGCCATCATACAGGGAAAAGACGCCTTCTTTGGACTTCAAACGCCAGTATTTCATCGCCAAATTTCGGCTTTTTTAGCCTCATCGCCGTATATTGCGCCACCACCTTCCCGACACGATACACAGCAAATCCCCGTCGACCGCTCTTAAGGGTTATACCGCCGAATCATAGCCGCCGCCTCTACTCCAATCAAATACCTGCATCCTCGAGAACAATCATCGGCTCATGATAACAGCGCGGAAGGTCGGGTAGTCAATCTCCACTCGCTTCGGGATTTACTTTTCTTTTAGGACAGTTGGCTCCGCTTTCAGGAAGATGGACTTGTGTGAGAGGAGTTCGAAGAAAGCGGCTTTGCAGGAATCGGAGAGGGGGATGACGGCGTCACCGACCAGGATTTTGCCGTCGCGGATGCCGCGGGCTTTGTCAACGTTGACGATCCAGGAACGGTGCGTGCGGCAGAAGCGGTCGTAGGGCAGCTGCCTCTCCAGGGCCTTCAAGGTCATGAGCGTCATCAGGGTCTTCCCGTCGGCCTTGTGGATGACGATGTAGTCGCCGTCGGCCTTGATGTAAAGAATGTCGTCCAGCGGAACCTTGGTCATCACGAGGTCCACCTTGACGGCGATGGAGTCGGCGGCGGAGGCGGTCTCGCGGCGGCGGAAGGCTTCGACCTGGCCTTTCAGGCTGTCGATGTCCCGCCCGAGCCGCGCGTTGCGCTGCTGCGCCTCCCGGTACTTGAACGCAGCGAGACGCCACTCGTCCGACAGCGCGACGGCCAACGCGATGAGCACCATCAGGAAACCCAGGACGGGAACGAAAACCCGCTGGGAGATCTTGGTTCCAACATCCAGCACGCCGGATACAGTGAGTCCGTCGCTGAGGGTCGCTCTCCCGGAAAGGTCCAGGACCAGGATCTCGAGGACGACACCCGCCAGGAGAAGCGCCAGGTTCCAGGCGGAAAAGGTGCCGACCCGCCCCTGGATGAAGAACCTGTCGATGAGCCACAGGCGGTTCGCCAGGTAGATGCCCGCGTTCACCAGGAGGATTAAGGCATACAGCAGGTAGGCCCAGAAAGGCAGCAGCAGATGTCCGATCAAGTACGGAAGCACGGTCGGGACGAGGAGCAGCGCCAGCAGGATGCCCAGGAAGAGGATGGTTCTTTTGCGTGTCATGGGTGGCGGTGACACGCAAAGATAAGCATTTTCCGCGGATTAGAACGAGAATCCGAGATTGACGTAAACGCCCATGGTCCCGTCCTGCGGGTTCAACGGATGGCCGAACTCGACGGCTGTGATGAAGTTATGGTTCATGCTGAAGAAGAAACCGCCACCGACGCTGGTATGCAGCCGCTCGCAGTCGGCGATGCCCGGGTCGTACACGCTTCGGTATGGTCCATACGCCACACCATCGAGCGTCTTTTCCACGGTGCAGCCGCCCAGGCGTTTCTGTGCGTCCAGCCGATACGGCCGGATGACCCCGCCGGCATCGGCGAAGCCTACCAGGCCCAACTCGAAGTTCTGCTTGATAGCCTGGAAGGAAGCGAGCCGCAGACGCAGGTCCAGGCTGCCGCCGAGGACATCCGCCCCGGTGATACGGTTTCCGAAGGTCCCCCGCATCTCGAAAGCAGGCAGGGCGTAGAACGGCAGGGAACCAGCGACGAGGCCGCCGCCTTTTACCTGCCAGGCCAGTGTAAGCCGGGAAGGGATGATCGGCAGATACTGGCGCACGTCGAAGGCGAACACCATCGACAGGCTCCGCTCGGAGGAGAAACTGGCACCGCCGGTGAGGGTGGCCGTCGCATACAGCCCCCGGGCCGGATTGGCCTCGAAATCGCGCGTGTCATAGACCAGGCCGGCCTTGAGCTCGGCCCGGTGGCCCCAGGTCTCCGCCTCCGGAATCAGCCCGTTCTCCACATATTGGTGGAACAGCGACTGCGTCCCGTCGTACACGCTTACGGAAACGTCCTTGTAGTCCTGCCAGATGTACCGCACGCCCCCGATCCAGGTCAGATGGTCGGCCATTCTCCCCTGCAGGTCCAGCGAAGCGGTGAACTGATGCTGGGCGTTGGCATAGAAGGCGATCCCGTCCTGGCCGTCCGCCGCTTTCCGGCGGTCCAAGTCGGCATAGTACGGCGCCACCGCACCATTGAATCCGTAGAACCCATGCAGCGGATTGTCCATGTACTCCGCATGGGCCGTCACCCGCATGTCCCGCAGCAGGTGCTTCGAGTCATAATCCAGCGAGAACTGCTTTGCGCCGCGGGAATAGATGCTGGCAATCGCCATCACCTTGTGCCGATAGTTGGGATAATCCGACCCGTCCCCATAATGATACAGTTGGCTGAGCGCCCCGAACTGGAACCCCAGGTCGTTATCGTATCGGAAGGCCGGCAGAAGGCCGATGTTCCAGCCGGTCTTGACGATTTCTTTCTTGTTGTCCTGGGCCAGGGCGAGGACCGGGACCAGCAGGATGGCGAGGGAGAGGAGGATGCGTTTCATGGCGTGCTTCGTTTTGTTTTCGGCACAAAACTACGCACACGCTTCCTGTTTGACGATTTTAATCGGTGAATGGGCCCCTTTTCTCGGTGAATGGGGATGGTTGGTTTCAAGGATTGGGGTTAAGGGGTTATTATGTTGGCGGTAGAAGAGACCGAGAAATTCGAATTTACTTGTCAGTAGGGACTCCTTTTACTTGCCCGAACAGCCATTCTAAAACAGGAGTAAAAGTATAGGCTAAACGTTCTTCCCCAGTTCAAACGCCTCCTGAAGTTTGGGGTTTCCGCTGATTTCCCGTGCTCTTCGCACCTTCGGCGAACTGCTCCGCCAGGGCATGGCTGTTGGAACCCGGACGGAGACTGGTGGATATGACAACAACTTTTTTCATCAGATCTGGCTGTTGGCTTTAATCAGGTCTGCCAAGCTCACGTTCGGATTGCGGTAGCGCGCGTTCCGGTTCGGCTCCTCCGGCTCCGGAGGGGTCGGGATGATGGAGATGGCCTTCTGCGGGCAGTTGTGGACGCAGGCCAGGCAGTTTTCGCAATCGCCTTCAGCGACGGAATGACCGTCGACCACCTTCCAGGAACCGTGTGGGCAGACCGACGTGCAAACACCGCAGCCGATGCAGGCGTCCGTAGCGAAGACGATTTTCTCTGAACGGGTGACCGTCGGCCGCGTGCGGTCACGTCCGGAGGAACGGTAATACCCTTCGCAGATCATCCTGTCCATCTCGGTGACCGGCAGGATGTAATTTTCGCGCTTGTCGATGGCCGCGAGAACGGCGGCGATCTTCTCGGGAATCAGCTGATTCTTCGGGTCCGCCTTCTCCCTCTCCGCATCAAAATACGGCAGGTAGGTATCGACCATCTGGATCGTATTGATGTAATTCATCTGGAAACCGTTCTCCTTGGCCAGGTTGTCCACGAACTCCGGAAAGATCGTGCTGTGGGCGCCGAAAGTGCCGACGGTGAAGAAATAATCGGCCTTGAAAGTGGAACGGGCGATGAAGTCCTGCACGATGGCCGGCGGGATGAAGCAGTAGACCGGGCAGACGAAGCCGATTTCCTCTGCCTCATAGACCGGATTCTCATTGTGGATTTCCTGCGAGATGCTCAGCAGGGTGCCTTCTTCTCCGGCAATCTGGCGTGAAACATAAAGGCTGTTGCCGGTGGCGGAGAAATAGAAGATCAGGCGTTTGATCTTCTTTTCTTTCCGGGTGTTTCCGCTGGCGGGAAGGATCGGGACACAGGTGGCAAGCATGCCGAGGCCCAACACCTTGAGGGCATTTCTCCGATTGATGAGGCGATTGATATCCATACTGGTTTGATTTTTACAAAATTAGCGTGTTTCATCTGAAACGGCATAACACATTTTTGTCCATTATTAACCAATTTCGCAGATAATCATTATATTTGTCCAACTTGCAGAGACTTATACGTATGAAAAAGGTTTTACGCATAACCAATCCGAATGACTATGCGGCTTATGTCAACGCTCCTTCGCTTCATCCGCTTGTATGCATCCTCCGTTATGAAGAACTGGGGCTCTTCCGCCGGAGCTTGAACCGGTACAGCGTGTATGGACTGTTCATCCAGGACGAGTTTGTCAAGGGCATTTCCTATGGAATGAGGACCTATGAGACCAACGGTCCTTCCATCATTGCGGTGGCACCGGGGCAGATTGGAGGCGTGGAAGACAACGGAGAACTGATAACCCGAAAGGGATGGGTTCTCCTTTGGTCTCCGGAATTGATGCAAGGAACCGCCTGGGGGAAAAAGATGGAAGAATACGGTTTCTTCTCCTATTATTCCAGCAACTCGCTGGAGATGACACCTGCGGAATGGGACCGGATTTCCCTGCTCATCGGCCAGATGCGTAAAGAAGTCCAGGACCATGAAGACAGCCCTGCCCTACGGGGAGTGCTCCAAGGCTATCTCCATGTGATCCTCGAGTATTGCAACCGCATCTATCTGCAACAGACCTCGTTCGGTGACAAAGATTCATCCGACATGCTCAAGCGCTTCAATCAACTGCTCCTCGACTATTATGCGGAGAACAAGCAGTCGGGCCTAGGGGTCCCATCCGTCCAATACTGTGCGTCAGAACTGGCGTATTCTCCCCGCT
>DFLI01000028.1:52329-55650 GCA_002373715.1 Bacteroidales bacterium UBA3623 | reverse complement strand
ACTCCAATCCAAACGGTACCCACCGGATTGAACTCGTCACCGCCGGGACCGGCGAGTCCGGTGGTGGCTACGGAGTAGTCGCTGCCGGTGAGTTTTCTCACTCCTTCGGCCATGGCCGCCACCACTTCTGAACTGACCACGCCGTACTTTTCTATAATCTGGGCGGGAACTCCCAGGACAGATTCTTTGACTGAGATGGCATAAGATGTGACGGACCCCAGGAAATAGGCCGATGACCCGGACACAGATGTGATCAAGTGTGCTATTTCTCCACCGGTGCAGGATTCTGCTGCAGAGAGGGTGAGATGATGCTCCTTTAACAGCTTTCCAATCTCCGTTTCCAGGTTGGAATCTTCGTCGGCGTAGATTTTTGTACCCAGGATGGCCTTCAGTTTCTCAATTTCTGCCTCCATCCGCTCTTTTTCCTTCTCGGATTCTCCTCCGTAGCAGGAGAGACGGAGACGAATACCGGTGAGCGGGTTGGGGAGATAGGCCAGATGCATCTGCTCCGGGAGGGCGTCTTCCCAAGGAGCGATGAGTTCCGAAAGGGCACTCTCGGCCAGGCCGTATACCATTACATTTCGGTGCAGAATGCTGGAGAGTTGCTGGTGTTTTTGGATATCTTCCAGAACGGAGGGGATGGCTCCGACTGCTTCGTGGGGGACTCCCGGCAGGGAGTAGAGCGTACCGCCTCCCTTCACATTTCTGAAAATCATGATGGGAGCCGTTCCCAGTTGGTTCACGATGACTTCGGCCGTGTCCGGAACATCGGCCTGGGCCAGATTGATGGGCAAAACGTCCAATCCGCGGCTGCGGAGGATGGAATGCACTTTTTCCAGTTGGCCGGGATGGCGTACCAGGCCCCGGCTGCCGCTCAGGCGTGCCAAAACGGCCTTGGTGATATCGTCTTTGGTGGGTCCCAGGCCTCCGGTGGTGATGACAATGTCGTTCTCACTGAGTTCCCGTGAGAGGGTGGATTCAATTTCCTGGGCATCGTCACCTATGGACAGCATACGGCGAACGTGGATGCCGATTTCCTCCAGAGCCAGGGCCAGATGTTTGGAATTGGTGTCCAGCACCTGCCCAATCAGAATTTCATCACCGATGGTGACGATAGACGCATATTTCATAGACGGGACAAAGATTTCAGTAACTTGGTGAAGGCAAAGGGGCGAAGATTGGTTTCTACCAGAGAAGCCCCCATCCGGAGGCACTCCAGAGCCTCTTCAGGAGTATCTACAGCCCCTATGATGGGATACCGGTGCTGGGTGGCTTCCAGGATTGTGCTCACCTTTTTGGCTCCCGGCACCACCACGGCGTCTATTCCGGAAAGGCGGCAGTGGTTTAACAGGGCGCTGATTTCTTCCGGGGTATGGCCGTGGGACAGACGGAGGGCGATGGGGGTGTAGTGCTCATAGCACAGGCGAAGATTCACTACCTCGTCCAGGAGAACGGATGTATCCGAGATATCGGGGGAGTCTATCCCATGGTCTCCGTCTGGGTCTATAATAATAAGGTCTGAGAAATCGTATACCAGAGAGAAGGTTCTGGTGAGGTCTGAGTATACGTTGATGGCAAGAACGGTTTTCCTGCGATACTCCTGCAGGCCCAGAATCCAGTTGAGAACGTCTTCTTTCGGGGGAGTCAGGGTGACAAAACCGGCTCCGAATGTTTTGCAATCCCGTAATTGACGGATGTTGGGACTCTGGCGGAGGCCCACCGGGTTCTTGAAATCCAAGCCGGCGACGCTGGTATCCAGCGCTTTGTTTTTGTGTGAACCAAACAGGCACATAGCGAATGCAAAGATAGCAAATTATTCGCTTTGCCGGAATTCCTGGAAGGTTTTGTCTGAAAAGAATACCATTATTTTAGAAATCTCCCGGTTGGTGGTAGGAGCCTGAAGCGAGAAAAGATCCAATTGTACGGGATCCTCCTGCTGGGAGGGCGTTTCCATGGGCATTCCGTTCTCGTTTTCGTGATACATCTTTCCTTTACCGGTGAGCAGCCACTCCAGATTAAGGTTGGGGTAGTGCAGCAGGAGGCTTTCCAGGAAATCGTACCCGGGCTTGTTTCTGCCGGCCAGAATATTGGACACACTGCCTCTTGCTACGGACAGAGTGTCTGCCAGCTGCGTTTGCGTGATGTTCTCTGCTTGCAGGAACTGTAAAAGCCTTCGATTCATATTTGTGAACAATTCTGCCACAAATATAAAACTAATATTTTGATAAAACAAATCTTTTTGTAGGGGCGAAATAGGGGATAGGAGTGGTTTTTGATTTCCAAAGTACGAACTAATACTTGATATAACAAATGTAAATATCTGAATATTATAATATTAATATAGAATATTTAGTTATATTCAGCTAATTATTACCCAGAGAGTCTTATGGGGCAGATATATTACATATATCGATATTTTATGTAAATAGTGATAAGTAACTGATTTATAAGTAAATATTAAAACAATCAAATTTGCCATAAAATTTTCGAATAATAATTTAGCGGAGATATTTTAGCAAGATGAATATTATTCACAATGTATAATTTTGTGAATAAAACAAAAGTGATTTTGTTTCACACTTGCAAACAAATTATGGCCGAGAAATGAAACAGGGACCAGATTTTCGCATTTGGGATAAATGATGTAACTTTGTTCAAAATTTTGAATTGTACGAAATGATACCCGAAATTCACATCGAAGACTATAATTACGGTCTCGATGATGCCCGGATTGCCAAGTATCCGCTGCCGGAAAGAGACGCAACGAAACTCCTCCACTACAAAGCGGGTCAAATTGAAGAAAGGTGTTTCAGAGATTTGCCGGATCTTCTGGATTCGGACACTTTGATGGTTTTTAACGACACGAAAGTAGTCCCGGCTCGCCTCCATTTTCAGCGGGAAAGCGGAGCTCATATAGAAATTTTTTGTCTGGAACCGGTAGATCCGGTGGAATATAACCTTGCCTTTGGAACAATTTCTGAGTGTTCCTGGAAGTGCGTGATTGGTAATGCCAAAAAATGGAAGGAAGACGTCCTTCATTTGTACAATCCCGCCTCTGACATTACTCTGGAGGCACTTTCACTGCAAGCAAAATTGTTACATAGAGACGGGCAGACGGGAGTAGTTCATTTCTCCTGGCAGGGAGGAGCTCCTTTTTCAAGGGTGCTGGAATTGGCCGGAACGGTGCCCATTCCGCCTTATCTGAACAGGGAATCCGAAGAGCTGGATACCCAGCGTTACCAGACGGTTTATGCCCATATCAGGGGCTCTGTTGCGGCACCTACGGCCGGTTTGCACTTTACCGAAGCCGTGCTGAACCGC
>DFLI01000028.1:0-52215 GCA_002373715.1 Bacteroidales bacterium UBA3623 | reverse complement strand
ACTTTCCTTCCTGTTAAGAGTTCTTTGGTGTCGGAGCATCCCATGCACCGGGAGCCTTTTGTGGTTTCCAAAGACCTTATAGAGCGACTGGCGCATAAAAACGGCCCGCTCCTGGCGGTGGGAACCACCTCTGTACGTACCTTGGAGTCCCTCTATTATATAGGTGTGAGCTGCCTGGAGAGGGGAGTGCCGGAAGATGTGGAGCAGTGGGCGCCCTATACCCGGGAATACCCCTATTCCACGGAAGAAGCCTTGATGGCAATTGTTAAGTATTTGGAGGATAATAAGTTAGAAAATCTTGTGGCCGGAACGAGAATCATCATTGTTCCAGGGTTCCAGTTCCGCCTGGTAGACAAGCTTGTGACCAACTTTCATCAGCCTGAAAGCACCCTTATATTACTAGTGTCTGCTTTTGTAAATGGCGATTGGCGAAGCATTTATGACTTTGCATTAAAGAATAACTTTAGGTTCCTGAGCTACGGAGACAGCTCTTTGCTGGAAAGGGAATAGGGAAATCCGATTAGTTTTGTTAACTTTGTAGACCTAAATTTAAGATTTATGGATCTGACAGAATTCAACGACATTGCGCCTTTTAACGACGAAGAAACGGCTGCCGCCTTATCCCGTCTGGCCAATCATCCCAACACTTCCTGGATTTCCCGTTTCATCTTCCCGGATAAGCCCGCCAGTTTTCTGGCAGAGCTCCTGAGAAGCATTAAAACGGTGGACGATTTCCAGCACATAGTGATGTCCAAGGCCATTGAGTGGGTCATTTCCACCACTATGAAGGACTTTTCCTATGACGGAATAGAGAATATCAAGAAGCTGAACAGCCGGTATCTGGCCATGTCCAATCACCGGGACATCATTCTGGATCCGGCCATCATGCAGGTAATCCTCATGCGCAACGGCCTGGAACCCACAGAGATTTGCGTTGGAGATAACCTGCTGAAACAGAAGTCTGTAGAGCTCCTCATCCGCTCCAACCGAATGATCAAAGTGATCAGGGGAATATCGGCCCGTGAGCTTTATCTTTCTTCTCAGCAGCTGTCCAAGTACATCCGTGAGAGCATTACGTCCGGTCACAGTTCTGTCTGGATTGCCCAGCGCCAGGGCCGAACCAAAGACGGCATGGATACCACTGAGCAGGGCCTTCTGAAGATGCTGGATATGAGCGGTACCAAGGATTTCGTGGAGAATTTCAAGGAAATCCAGATTGTGCCCATCAGCATGTCGTATGAATACGAGCCCTGCGACATCATGAAAGCCCGCGAGATGCTCATTTCCCGCACGCAGAAATACGTAAAACGGGAACTGGAAGACCTGGAGAGCATCATTATGGGCATCAAGCAGCAGAAAGGCAACGTGCACATGCACATAGATACGCCCATCACTGAGGAAGAAATCATAGAGGCCTCCATGTGCGACAAGAACGACCGTTACCAGAAGATGCGTTACGCAGTGGACCGCCGCGTCATTCAGGGCTACAAGCTTTGGAAAACCAATTACATGGCGTTCGACTGGGTAAACAATACCACCAAATACGCAGACCACTATGACAAGGTTGACATGGAATCATTCAAGGCTTACATTGCCGGTCAGCTGAAATTGGTGGAAACCACGCTGGATCATAAGGAACTCAAAGATATTCTCCTGCACATTTACAGCAATCCTGTGCTGAACAAGGAGAATTTCGTTTAGTTACACAATTTATATTATGTTAAGTTGCCGATAGGCGGAGAATCCCCTGTCGGCATTTTGTTAAGAGAATGAGCAGAAAAAGGATAGACCTGGTGCTGGAGAATGTGACCATCGAAGCGGTGGCCGCAGAAGGCAAAGCGCTCACGCACGTGGACGGCATGGTGGTGTTTGTAGATTTTGCCGTGCCCGGAGACGTGGTGGACATTCAGGTATACAAGAAGAAAAAGAATTACATGGAGGGCTTTATCAAGCGCATTGTAAAGCCCTCCGAGCACCGTCTGGATCCTTTCTGCCAGCATTTTGGCGTTTGCGGCGGGTGCCGATGGCAGCCTCTTCCTTATGAAATGCAGCTGGAAGCCAAGCGTCAGCAGGTGGAAGACCAGCTGGTCCGCATTGGCCATCTCCAGGTGCCTGAAATTAGGCCTACACTCCCCTCCGAAGCCACCCGTTATTATCGTAACAAGCTGGAATTCAGCGCTTCCTGCAGCCGATGGATCCTCAAAGACGAAGACCCGAATGCCCTTTCTGAACAGGAAAAAGTGGGCCTGGGCTTCCATGTAGGCAAGTTTTTCGATAAAGTGCTGGATATTAAGGAGTGCCACCTGCAGAAGGAGCCCTCTAATGCTATCCGCCTGCATATCAAGCAGTTCTGCCTGGAAAACGGCCTGGAATTCTATAATATCCGGGAAAATCGGGGCTTTTTCCGCAATATGTTCGTAAGAAGTACGGAAAAGGGAGACTTCATGCTCATCGTGGTGTTTGCCCGGGAGGAAAAGAAGCACCGGGAAGCCCTTCTGGACTCTGTGGCCCAGGCTTTCCCCCAGATTACCAGCCTCTATTACATCATTAACGAGAAACTGAACGATTCCATTTCCGACCAGTCCCCTATCCTCTATAAGGGAGAAGACGCCATTTACGAGGAAATGGAGGGCCTTCGCTTCCGGATAGGTCCCAAATCCTTTTACCAGACCAATTCGCGCCAGGCATACCGTTTATATAGCGTAGCGCGGGAATTCGCGGCCCTCACCGGCAACGAACTGGTATACGACCTGTACACCGGTACCGGCACCATTGCCCAGTTTGTGAGCAAGAAGGCTTCCCACGTCATTGGCATCGAGTACGTGCCCGAGGCCATAGAAGACGCCAAGGACAACGCCAGGGCCAACGGCATCACCAACTGTGAGTTCTTTGCCGGAGACATGAAAGACGTACTGGACAATGCCTTTGTGCAGGAACACGGCCGTCCGGACGTGATTATCCTGGACCCTCCCCGCGCGGGCATTCACCCGGACGTGGCGCAGGTAATCCTTAACGCCGCCCCCGAAAGAATGGTGTATGTGAGTTGTAATCCGGCCTCCCAGGCCCGTGATTTGGCTATTTTATGCCGGGATTATGAGATTACGGCCGTGCAGCCCGTAGATATGTTCCCGCACACCATGCACGTGGAGAACGTGGTGGCCCTCAGGCGCCGCAGTTAATTCACCTTCACTTTCATCTGAAGCTTTTCCCTTCGGCCATCTTCGTACACGATGCTGGCCTGCAGCACGTGCGTGCCTTTGCTGAGGGTAAAGCTGTTAGATTTGAGGAGGCTGCCGTCCCAGCTCCATTCCACCTGGTGCAGTTTTACATAATCCGGCACCAGCAGGGCGGGCGTATAGGTTTCTCCGCTGCGGTAACTCCCCTTCCCCGGATCTATGCACACATAGCCCATCTGAGGCAGCGAGGGGGCGGGCACTTCCCCGGCATCGGCGCTTAGCATCAGGTCCATGTGCTGGCCCAGGGAGGCCGATTGCAGCTCTTTCCAGGCCGATTTCTCCAGGGAGAACTCGCTCCAGTAGCTGTTGCCCTTGCTTCCGGGGTACACGGCACTCAGCGGGGTGTTCCCATCGGCCTTTTCAAAGCCATATCCTATATATACGTCTATTCCTTCGGGGATGCGGAGATTCTCTTCCGTGAGGTCTACGGCAATGCGGCGGAATTCTCCCAAAGCCGGATTTTCCACCTTCTTGTTAAGCACCCGCACAGGGCCGAAGTCTACGGTAACATACATATCCCCCATTTCCTCGTCACGGGAGGTAATGTAAGGGAAACAGACCACCTCGGTGAGCTGCCGGCCGGAGAGGGTGCAAAGCTCTTCGGGCGTGAAACGGACGGCGCCGATGGCCACGGACTCACTGAAGCTGCCGGCGGTTTTCTGGGGGTCGTATTTCTCCAGGAGGGTGTGTTTGGCCTCGCCCGGAGTATGCAGCTGGATAAAGACGCAGCTTATCCGGCTATCTTCCCGGGTGGAAAAAGGCACGGAAGCGTCCAAATAGCCGTTTTTAGAGGCCTTCAGCGTAAAGGAGCCCTCCCCTTCCATGGGAAGCAGGAAAAAGCCGTCAGCGCCCGTTTTAACGGTATTGAGGCTGCCTTCCAGGCCGATGGTGACGTCGGCCACCGGTTTCCCCGCCGAATTGCGCACCAGGCCGTTTACGTGGGCTCCGGTTTCCCGCAGCACGCGGAACTGGCTTATTCCGTTCTCATTCTCCATGCAGGTGAGCTGGATGCCCGTCCACTCCCCTTCCCAGTCTACGGGTTCGTAGGCATGTCGCCGGCTGGCCCCAGGAAATACCAGGGAAGATGCATTGTAGGCGGCGCCATAATTAAGAGAAGAAGGGTTGGCCGATGGAATGATATAGAAACAGGGATGACTGCCAAAGTTGTTGATACTGTTATACTTGCGCCAATCTTGCCAAAGGGCCGATGCGGGAAGTTCCCCTACCAGCCGCTCCGACTGGTCCACATGGTAGATGAGAAGGCCCTCGGGCATGGGAGAATCCCAGCCCGTGCCGTTCCGGCTCTCTACAAGGAAGTACTCCCCTTCCGTTTGGGTGGGAATGCGGAAGGCCTGCCGGTGTTGTACGGGGCCCAGGACCACCGGCCCTTCCGGAATTTCCGGAATGTCTGTGAGCCAGCCCAGCAGGGAGCGCTCCAGGGCATTCATATAAGGTGGCGTGCGCCCTTCATTATTGTACAGGCCGCGGCACATGAGGGAGAATTCATATAAGCCTCCGGCATATCCGTTTTCGGCCTCATTGACGTCGTAAAAGTCCGGCAAACCCAAGGTATGGGCCAGTTCGTGGCAGCAGATGCCAATGCCGTTGGGCCGCGTACCGGAGTTGCCGTCCAGTTCGGACGAGCAGAAATAGGCACCCAACTTTACCTCGTCGAAGAGGGCGTCCCTGTCGGCCTGATTGTCCGAATCCTGGATGCTCCAGTGGTGCGACCAGATGGCGTCGGTGCTTCCTCCGGCGGCCTGGTCATATCCAGCGAAATAGAAGATACAAAGGTCTACAATGCCATCCTGGTCTTTGTCGTAAAGGGAAAAATCTACCTCTTCATCCAGGAGGGCACAAGCCTCCAGCAGGGCTTTTTCAGGGGCGCTGTCGTCTCGCAGACCGTTCAGAAGGATGTCTTTTCCGTAGAAAGCCATCTTCTTATCCAACTTCACTGGGCCGAAGACATCGAAAACAGGTTGGAACTGGTTGTCTGAGTTCTCCAGGAAATAATCCCTTACGGAGCCGGTGGCGCCGTTTTCGGAGTAGCCCGGCAGGTTCAGCATGTCCTGGAAATGCTCCAGGGGTGTTTCCAAGGTGAGCGGCACATCGGCAAATTCCAGCAGAATCACGGGAATGTGCACTTCTCCGCGGCGAGGGATGATTTCCTTGTCCTGCGTCGGGGCATCGGCCTTCAGGCGAAAGACCCCTTGTCCCCACAGGCAGCTGGCCTGCAGGAGCAGTAGGGCCGATATGACTCCCCTCACCCTCATCTGAGCAATACAAAATAGGTGGAATCGTCCTTCTTGAGCCAAATCATGTTACTGGTGACTTTGAGTACCAGAATATCTGTATAGTTCTCACTCTGAAGCGTATAGCCATTGGCCATTACCCGAAAATGCAGCGGAATGCGGTCTCCTTTCTGCAACTTGGCCGGGATGTTGTGAATGCTTAGAACCTTTCTCTCGCCCGGGTCAAGCAGGCGGAACAGGAGGGTTCCGTCCGGGCATTCTACCACAGACAGTTGATGACGGTCTTCATTGTATACCTGGCTGCCGCCGGGAATGCCATAGGCGCCGGGAACCAGCACCTGCACAATAGGATCCGTTTCCTCCGGAACGGGAGGCTGGGGCTTAGGGTCTATACAGCCCGCCAAAAGGACCAGGAACAGGGTTCCCAGCCAGCCTTTTCTTTTGCCTATGCGCGCGGCGAGCATAAAATTTAGGTTTCAGTATTCACAAATTTAGGCAAATTCTCCAAGATTTGCTAATTTTGCACAGCAAAAAAGACTGTATTTATGCTGCTTCAAATCCTCTTACTCCTGGTAGGCCTGGCCCTGGTGGTATTCGGGGCCGATTATTTGGTGGACGGTGCATCGGCCATCGCCCGCCGCGTGGGCCTCAGCGAGTTTGTGATTGGGCTCACCATTGTGGGCATGGGTACATCGGCCCCCGAAATGGTGGTGAGTTTCATTGGCGCCTTCCAGGGAAATGCAGATATCTCTGTGGGTAACGTGGTGGGGTCCAATATCTTCAATGCTCTGCTCATTCTGGGCATCACGGGTATCCTCCTCCCCATGGCCATCACCCCGGAAAACCGCAAGCAGGACATCCCTATCAATATCCTTGTTACGGTTGCTCTTATCTTATTGGGTTTCAAGCACACAATCTTTGGAATCGGAACCGATGGTTTAGATAGAATAGACGGCGCTATCCTCCTGCTTATGTTCATTGCCTATATGTGGAGAAGCTTCGCTACAGGCAAAGGTGCAGAAGAAGTGGCCGATGACGCCAAACCCCTCAAGCTGGGCTGGGCCATTGTGATGATTGTGGGTGGAATCGCGGCCCTCATCTTCGGCGGCGAACTCTTTGTCAATTCGGCCACGCATATTGCCCACAGCGCGGGCATCAGCGACAAGTTCATCGCCATTACCCTGCTGGCCGGCGGCACCTCCATGCCTGAACTGGCCACCTGCATTGCCGCCGCCGTCAAGAAAAAAGGCCAGTTGGCCCTGGGCAATATCATCGGCTCCAATCTGTTCAACATCCTTCTCATCCTGGGAGGATCGGCCCTTATTCATCCCCTCTCCTTTGCCGGCATTTCCTTTGTGGACATGGGTGTGCTGCTGGTCAGTGCCCTGGTGCTCTGGACCAGCTGCCTGGTGGGCAAAAAGAACACGCTGGACCGGCTGGACGGTGTACTGATGGTGCTTATCTGGGTTGCCTACATGGCCTATCTGGTTGTAAATCTGTAGCGTATGAGAAGAAGTTGGATGGCCTGGGCCGTAGTGCTCCTTACCCTTATCTGCTTCCCCGCAAAAGCACAGGACAAACAGCTTTTCAACCATCTTGCGCTGGGAATCAGCGTGGGAATGGACGGCGTGGGATTAGAACTGGCCGTCCCGGTTACGCCCTATGCGCAGATTCGGGCAGGCTATGCCATCTTCCCCTACACCTTTCATAAGGTTTTCATAACTGATTATACGGTTGGAGGGTACTATATCCCTACCATTCCTCTGGACTATACTCTTTGGAAAGGCGGCAACGGAAAGCTGCTGTTGGACATCTTTCCCGGCAAGAAAACGGGTTTCCGTATTACGGCCGGCGTTTTTGCAGGGCCGGGTAACTACATCCACTGGGAGTCCGATATGTCCAATAACTTCCCGGAAGAAGAGTATGCCACTCGTGCCTATACCATCAACGGATTCACCTTCAGCACAGATGTCAAAGGTTACGTGAAGGCCGATGCTTACATGAAGAATTGGGTCCCCTATGCCGGTCTGGGCTATGGAAGGGCTGTGGTTCCCGGTAAACGCCTGGGCCTGAGCGTAGACCTGGGTGTTCTCATTACAGGAGGAACCAAGATTCAAACCTACAATTACGTGAACAATCCTAGCGGAGAGCCGGTGGTGCTCAGAAGCGAAAACCTCATTTCTCCCGGCGGCCGCCAGCTGGACAAGGGCTGGGCCAACCGAGCCTCCGACTGGCCCGTTCTCCCCATGCTCAAACTGAGCTTGTTCTACAACCTCTTCTAAGTGCGTTGGGCATCGGTTATCCCGGTGCCTTTTTTACTATTCAGTAAAAAGTGTTATCTTTGCTGGGTTAAAACCTACACCTAAGTTATGTCTGTTAGTATCAAGACCGTAGAAACCAAAGCCCAGCTGAAGGCTTTTGTGAAGTTCCCCCTGGAACTCTACAAGGATTGTCCATATTACATACCCAATATTTACGTTGACGATATGAGCGCCCTGGATATGGCCAAAAACCCCATGGGCAAGTATTGCAAAACCCGAAAATTCCTGGCCTACAAAGACGGCCAGCTGGTGGGCCGATGCATAGCCATCATCAACGAAATAGCCAACCGCGACTGGAACCACGCCGAGGTGCGCTTCGGCTGGATGGATTTCATCGATGACAAAGAAGTGTCCAAGGCCCTGATAGAGGCAGTGATAGCCTTTGGTAAGGAATATGGAATGACCCAGATCAGCGGTCCCCTGGGCTTCACGGATTTCGACAGCGAAGGCTGCGTGGTGGAAGGCTTTGACGATATTTCATCTTTCGCGCTCAAGTACAACTACCCGTACTATGCAGAGCATTTTGAGGCCCTGGGCATGGCTAAGGCCAATGACTGGCTGGAGTACCGTATTTTCATTCCCGAGCAGCTTCCTGAGAAGGTTTCCCGCGCCTCCAAGCTGGTGGCCGACCGCTACGAACTGCATGTAAGGAAAATCACCAGGAAAGATGTGTATAAAGAGGGATACGGTCAGAAGGTTTTCGACCTGGTAAACCGCACTTACAGCGAGCTTTTCGACTTTACGGTGCTCCCTCCGGAGGTGATAGACAGCTATGTGAAACTCTACATGGGCTTACTGGACCTCAAGTTTGTAACTCTCATTGAAAACAAGGAGGGAAAACTGGTGGGCATGGCCGTTTGCATGCCTTCTCTGGCCCATGCCGTGAAAAAGAGCAACGGTTACCTCTTCCCCCTGGGCTGGTATCGCCTGCTCAAGTCCATGTATCTGAAATACGAGGAAGTCATAGAACTTCTGCTCATAGCGGTGGACCCTGAGTACCAGAACAGAGGCGTACACGCCATGATTTTCCAGGAAATGCTGGACACCCTTGTGAAAGGCGGTTTCAAATATGCGGAATCCAACGCCGAAATGGAAACCAATGTGAGCGTTCAGAATATCTGGAAAGACTATCAGAAAGAGCTCAAGCGGCGCCGCAGGGTATTCTCTAAGGAAATCTAAATGTCTGCCAGTTCTCAGATGCTCCCTCCGCTCCCCGAGCGGATGCGCCCCAGGACGCTGGACCAGTATGTGGGCCAGAAGCACCTGGTGGGTGAAGGCTGCATCCTAAGGAAGATGATAGAGAGCGGGAACCTGAGTTCCTTTATTCTCTGGGGCCCTCCCGGAGTGGGAAAAACCACCCTGGCACATATTATTGCAGAGTCTCTGGACCGGGATTTCTTCACCCTGAGTGCCGTGATGGCCGGTGTGAAGGATATGCGGGAGGTGTTTGACAAGGCCCGGGGCAGTTCGCTCTTTAACCAGAAAGGGGCTCCCATTCTGTTCATAGACGAAATTCACCGCTTTAACAAGGCGCAGCAGGATGCCCTGCTGGGAGCCGTGGAAAACGGCACCATCGTTCTGGTGGGCGCCACCACGGAGAACCCTTCCTTTGAAGTAATCACTCCCCTTCTGTCCCGTTGTCAGGTATTCGTGCTCAAGTCGCTGGAGAAGGAGGACCTGCAGGTACTCCTGGACCGTGCCATCCACCAGGATGTGCTGCTGAAGAACAAGCAGATTGAGCTAAAGGAAACCGAAGCGCTTATGCGCTATAGCGGAGGAGACGCCCGCAAACTCCTCAATGTGCTGGAACTGGTGGTAGATGCCCAGGCCGGCAAGTCGCCCGTTGTCATAGACAACCAGACGGTAACGGAATCCATCCAGGAAAATATGGCCATCTATGACAAGGATGGCGAGATGCACTACGATATCATATCGGCCTTTATCAAGAGCATTCGAGGGAGCGATCCCAACGCCGCCATTTATTACCTGGCCCGGATGATTGATGGAGGAGAAGACCCGCTGTTCATAGCCCGCCGCCTGTGCCTGAGTGCGTCGGAAGATGTGGGCCTGGCCAATCCCAATGCCCTGCTGCTGGCCAATGCCTGCTTCGAGGTGGTGTCCAAGATTGGTATGCCGGAAGGCCGCATTCCGCTGGCCGAAACCACGGTGTACCTGGCCTCCTCGCCCAAGAGCAATGCTTCGTATATGGCCATAGAAAAGGCCCTGGCCGAGGTGAAGAGTTCCGGAAACCAGCCCGTTCCCCTGCCCATCCGAAATGCGCCCACCCAGCTCATGAAAGACCTCAAATATTCCGATGGCTACAAATATGCCCACGACTACCCGGGGCACTTCGTAGACATGGAATTTATGCCTGAAGCCCTTCAAGGCAAGGTCTTCTACGAGCCCGCTCCCAACAAGCACGAAAACGCCCTCCGAGCCTATCTGGAGGCATGTTGGCCGAAGTACTATTCCAAGGATAAATAATCCTCCATACTTCCAAAACCTCCGCTTCGCGGCCCCTCCCTACTGGCTGAGTGGGCTGTTGTCAAGCAAGCTTGCCACCATCCCTCTCATCCATGGACCCCTCCCTCTTACACGGCCGAGGGTGGCCATGGGTTTTGGAAGTACGGAGGATTATTAATAAGATAACTTAGAAGGGATATCCAACTCCGAAATGTATGGCATAATTTCCATTTAACCATTCGTTGGTGGGGACCCAGCGGTGGCCGGCTTCGCGGGCCGGGTCTCTGAGGCGGATACCCATGTCCAGACGAATGAGCAGGAAGTTCAGATTGAGGCGGGCACCGAAACCCCAGTTCAAGGCTATGGATTCCGGAATGGCTTTGAAGGAGAACTTTCCGTCGCTCACATCTTCGCCGCTGCGGTCCCAGATATTACCGGCATCTACGAACAGGGCGCCTTCCAGCTTGGAAACTATGGGGAAACGGTATTCTACATTGGCCTCCAGCTTGATGTCTCCAATCTGGCTGGGAATGGCAAAGCCGTAGTCGTAATTGGAGGTGCCGGGGCCCAGGCAGCGGGCGTTCCAGCCGCGCATGGACATGGCGCCACCCACGTAGAAGAGTTTTTCTACGGGAGCCGTGTCTGAGTTGCCGTAGGCATAGGCTAAACCGCCGCCAAAATGGAGTGCAAGGGCTTGTTTGTCTTCCTTGCCAAAGCGGAACACCTTTCCCATATTCAGTTCGACGCGGACATACTGGGCATAAGGTGTGTTCCAGATGGTGTGGTGGCCACTTTCGTTGGCGGGCAACCAGCGGTTGAACAGACTTATTACGTTGCCGGAGACATCCGTGGAGAGGCGAATATAATGATAAGGCGTCAGAGGCACCGAAGAGGCGTCTGTGGTGTAATACAGCATGCCGCTTACCCCCAGGTCAAAATGGTCCATATAGGCCATGAGCACGAAGGGGTTAGATTGCAGGAGCTTGAAGTAGAATTCTTCGTCAATATGGAAAAGGTGCGAAACATTGCCTCTGATTGGCGAGAACTGATAGTAAAGCTTTTGCCCCAGCCTTCCATTATAGGTAAAGGCGGTGGATATAACCGTGCGCCGGAATTCCGGGCGGTCCTGGTAGCTGAAGGCGGCCGATATATCCGTTCTGGGGATATTGGGGCCGGTAAAGATGCGGTTGGGAAGGCCGATAAACTTGGGGAAACGCAGCGTGGTGGTGGCGCTGACATCCGTGGAATAGGCCTTGTCTTTGAACTTGAACTGGAAGTTGCCCTTGAGGCCCAGGTTTAGCTGTTCTCCCCCGTGGAAGATGTTCTTGTGATAATAGGTGAGCTGGGGCGAGATGCCAAAGAGTCCGGTGGAGTTCACCGAAGCCTCCAGATTGGTTTTAAAGCCCTGCAAGCCCGAATTGTGGAGGGAGATGTTGCAGTTTACCTTGTCTTCCGAAACGGGTTCCAGATTGATGTTTACACCCGTCAGCATGCCCACGCTGGAAAAACGGGCGTAGTTGGTGGTTATATTGTCCTCGTTATACAACTGGCCGGGCCTCAGAATATTCAGGTTCTCCAGCACGGAAGGGCGAATCTTGAGCTTCTCTGGGTGGGTAATGCTAACCTCCCCTATGGTGAATTTCTTATGCTCTTTGGCCGATGAAGGGGCGTCTCCCAGGGCATAGTCCCGGATGAACATGGTGAGCTTGGCGTTTCCGTCGTGAGAAAGCGTATCGGCCTCAAAGGCGTAGTAGGCTTTGGTGAAACCAAAATACCCCTGGGTGCGGAAGTAGGCCGATGAACGCTCCGCCTCCTTCTCCAGATCAGACTCGGACAGGTACTGACCCGTGGCCAGGGAGCTTTGCGGGAGGTCTTTCAGGAAGTCTTCCCGGAAGGTTCCATAGGTGGGAACTTCGTACGCTATGTCGCTGATTTTATAGCGCTTACCAAGCTTTACCGAATACGTTACATAAGCTTTCTTTTTGGCCACCGTAATTTGGCTGCTCACCTGGGAACCATAGTAGCCGATGTAATTGAGGTGGCTGGCCAGGTTGGCAACGCTCTGCTCTACCTTCAGGGAATCGAAAATGATGGGCTCTGCGCCGATTTTCCTAAGGAAACGCTTGAAGGGAGTGGAACCGTCTCCGCTCCAGTTGTATACGGAAAGGAGCGGGTTTACACCCAGAACGTAGGAATTGGGTTTGTGGCCTACGTAGGAGCTCAGGCTGGATACGTTGAAAGAAGCATCGTCCGTGACGATGGTGTTCTTCCGGAGGAGGTACTCCCCTTCTCCCAGGGACCGCGTTGTACTGCAGGCCAACGCTCCCAGCAGGCAAAGGGAAATGAATATGCTATTCCTGGGCTTCATTCTTACAAATTTAATACTTTTTTGCTTATCTTTGCATACTTTTACAGGTAAGCAGAAATGAAAAACAAGTACATCGACCTTATCGACCAGACTTTCGACTTCCCCCAGGACGAATTTATGGTAGTGGACGGCAACCTGCTGTTTAACGACATAGACCTGATGGATATCATCGATAAGTATGGTACTCCGCTGAAAATTACCTATTTACCTAAGATATCTTCGCAAATCCAGCGGGCCAAGCGCCTCTTCAAAGTGGCCATGGCCAAGGCCGATTACCAGGGCGAATATCACTACAGCTACTGCACCAAGAGTTCGCAGTTCGCCTTTGTGGTGCACGAAGCCTTGAAGAACGATATCCACCTGGAGACGTCATCGGCCTACGACCTGGACCTCATTGAGGCCCTGGAGCGGGACGGTTCCGTGAAAAAAGAAGAACTCTACATCATCTGCAACGGTTTCAAGCGTCCCCAGTACATCCAGAACATTGCCAAAATGCGCAAGAGCGGCTGGAAGAACATCATCCCCGTGCTGGACAACAAGAACGAGTTCGAAGACCTGGCAGATCTCATTGAAGAAGACACCATGATGGGCATCCGCATCGCATCCGAAGAAGAGCCCAACTTCGATTTCTATACCTCCCGCCTGGGTATCCGCTATTCCGACATCCTCAAGTTCTACAAGGATACGGTGGCCAAATATCCCAACTTCCACCTTAAGATGCTGCATTTCTTCATCAATACCGGCATCAGGGATACGGCGTACTACTGGAACGAACTGTCCAAGTGCGTGAAGGTATACTGCGAACTCAAGGCCATCTGCCCGGAGCTGGACAGCCTGAACATTGGCGGCGGCCTGCCCAACAAGACTTCCCTGGCCCAGGACTTCGACTACGAGTACATGGTGGAAGAAATCATCAACCAGATCAAGGTTACCTGCAATGCCAACGGAGTTCCCGAGCCCGATATCTTTACCGAATTCGGCTCCTTCACCGTGGGTGAAAGCGGCGCCACCATCTTCAAGATTCTGGATATCAAGCAGCAGAACGACCGCGAAAAGTGGTACATGATAGACAACAGCTTCATGACCTGCCTGCCGGATACCTGGGGCCTGAACCAGCGTTTCATCCTGCTGCCCATCAACAAGTGGAACGACGAATACCAGCGCGTGTTCCTGGGAGGTCTCACCTGCGACAGTCAGGACTTCTATAACGCCGACTATCACGCCAACGCCATCTTCCTGCCCACCATCCGCAGCCGCCGGGAAAACCTTTATATCGGCTTTTTCCATACAGGCGCCTACCAGGAAGCCCTTTCCGGTTTCGGTGGCATCAAGCACTGCCTCATGCCCTCCCCCCGTCACATCCTCCTGGACCGTGACAAGGAAGGTAACCTCATCTCCACCGTCTTCGCGGAAGAACAGTCTGCCGAAAGCATGCTGCGCATGCTTGGATATAAATAAACTGGGGGCCTAATCCCCCAGACCCCCTGGGTCGCTTCGCTCCATAACCTATTGACTTTATGGTCCTTAGTTCATCAAAAATTAAGTTCATCAAGTCGTTGTCCCAGAAGAAGTTCAGGGACAGCGAGGGGCTTTTTGTGGTGGAAGGAGAGAAAATGGTGGAAGAAGCCCTGGCTTCGGGGTTTGAGGTAGAGGAAGTTTATCGGAAAGAGGAGATTGGCGAGGCGGCGATGGCCCGGATATCGGCTCTTTCCTCCCCTTCTCCGGCCCTGGCCCTGGTTCATCGCCCTAAGGACTTATTTACGGCCCACATGCCCGAAAAGGGCCTCTTTTTGGCCTTGGACGGCATTCGGGATCCCGGCAACCTGGGCACCATCCTCCGCATTGCAGACTGGTTTGGCATTGAGGCCGTTTTCTGCTCTCCGGATACGGTAGACTGCCTGAACCCCAAGGTGGTGCAGGCCACCATGGGCGCCATCTTCCGCGTACACATCCATTATACGGACATCCCGGCCTTGTGCAAGAGCGTATCGGCCCGGGGTGGCCAGGTGTACGGTACTTTCCTGGATGGGGAGAATTTCTATGCCAAGGAGCTTTCCAACGGGGCCGATGAGCCCTCGGTGATAGTGATTGGCAACGAGGCCAACGGTATATCGGAAAAGACGGCCGCCTGTGTGACGGACCGTCTTTACATTCCTTCTTATCCGGCCGATGACGCCGGCTCTGAGTCTTTGAATGCGGCAGTGGCAACGGCCATTACGGTGGCCGAATTCAGAAGACGCCTGTCTTCTGAATAAGATGAGTTGACACACTGGGGGCCTAATCCCCCAGACCCCCTGGGTCGGCCTCCGGCCTCCGGCCACCAGATTCAGCCTTTTTAATTTACTTCAATGATCTGATAGTCCCAGGCGGGCACCGTGAGGGCGTAGACCGTCCTCACAGCTTTGATTCCCAGGAAGTCCAGGGCCTCCGGCGGGATGCGGAGCGTAATCTCTTGAGCCTCAGAACTGAAGTTACTTACCAGCAGCCAGGCTTTGCTGCCGTCGCTACGGAGCCAGGCAAAATGGCGGTCCGGATTGAATACCCCGTCCTGGCAGTAGCACAAATCGTAGGTCTTTCCCTCTGAGAAGGCGGGTGTGCGGGCCAGGTCCAAGAGTTCCCTGTAGCGCTTTAAAACGGCCTTCTCGTGGGGCTGGAGGCCCTTTTCGGGCTCTTCTATCCATTGGCGGAGGCGCTGCAGGCTCTCTACCTCCCACCAGTCGAAGATGGTGGTTCGGCCGTCGCGGCCGCTGAAGCCTTCGGCATCCATTCCCCTCTCGCCTACTTCCTGGCCGAAATAAAGCATGAAAGGAGCGCTGCTCAGAAGGAGCGAAACGCAGAGAGCGGCATATGCTTTCTCGGGCTTCCCGCAGAAGAAATCGGAGGCAATTCGCTGCTCGTCGTGGTTCTCCAGGAAGTTGAGCATATAGGGCTGCAAGTTCCCCAAAAACTGCCAGTTCCAAGTAATTCCCTTTGCTGAAGCGTTGCTGCAGGTAACAGCTCTTAAAGTATCATATAATCCAGACTTATCATAAAGCAAATCAAAGCCTACTTCTTCTACGTAGAGCCGGTATTTTTCCTTCTCGTAAACCTCTGCCACAAAGAGGGTTTTGGGGTACTCTTTTTTGATGTTCTCAATGAGCCACTGCATGAACTGCCAAGGCACCAGTTCCACCATATCGCAGCGGAAACCGTCTACTCCCAGGGAGGCCCAGAAGCGTACAATCTGCAGCATCTTGTCCCAGGTGTCGGTGTGGAAGTCGCAGTAATTTATCTTGACGGTTTCGTACCAGTCGTTAATACCGGGCGTGGGCGTAAAGGCGTTGCCGGATGCCTTGGCCGGGTATTCATAGAAGGGCTCCCCTTCTACCTGAACCGGAAGCTTAAGTGTCTGCCCGGGATAGTAGAAAAAGTCGTTCTGCGGGGCCCAGTGCACGCTTTTATCATCATCCTGGCCCAGGTTGACATTGTCCCTGGCCACGTGGTTGGGAACAAAATCAATGAGCAGTTTAAGGCCTGCTGCATGTACCCTTTCTACCAGTGCCTTGAACTCGTCTATCCTCTTCTTGGGATTATCGGCCAAATAAGGATTGACGTCGTAATAATCGGTAATGGCATAGGGAGAGCCGGCGTTTCCCTTCACAAACTGAGGATGCGAAGGGGTGCAGCCCCGGTCGGAAGCGAGGGTGGCATGCCGGATAACCCCCGTGCACCAGAGATACTGGGCTCCAAGGGTGTTTTTCAGATAGTTAAGGGTGGGTTGGTCTATGCCGGAAAAGCGGCCGTTCGCCCACAGGCGCGGCAGCATTTGGTAGATCAGGCTCATAAAATGTTGATTTCCAAATCCATCTCTGCAATGCGGTCCAGCAAAGCCTGCTTAAGACGGGCTACAGCCTCGTCAAAGGTCATCTTTTCGTCCCGGTTTACCAGACCGGTTCCATCCTCCGACAGCGGATTGGGATAGCAGGGCCACATCTGATGGTTGCGTTCCTCGGATTCACGGATGAAATCGGCCCTTTGGTCTACGTAGGAGAGGAGGTCCTGGAATTGGGGTTTCAGGATGGACCAGCGGTGTTTGAGATGCTTTCTGAAAGTAGGATGGCTCCAAAGTTGATAAAAATACATGCACCCCTGGAGCTGGAGACCGTGATGGTCCGGATTGAAGGTGCCGTAGTCGAAGTCCCACACGGGGCCCGAATAGATTTTGCCTTCCTTGTAATAGAGGAAGGTGCTTTTGGGGAAGCGGGGCTCTTTGTTGCCACAGAGTTCTTCCACCAGATACCAGTCGCACAGGCTGTTCATGTCCAGCAGTGAGGCCGGATCTTCTCCGCGGAAAAGGGCCTCCTCAAAGCCGTGGAGGGTATTTTTGGCTTTGTTCAGGATGGTGTGGAACTCCTCCGTGGAGTAATTGTCCCGGTCCGGGTACTTGAGCTCGACGGGAATTTCTCCCACGGCCTGGTCTTGCTTCCAGTGGCCGTGCAGGCTGTAGAAATCGCATTCCTGCTTGTCACTGGTGTCGTAGGAATAGAGATAATCGCAGGTGAAATGCGAACCTTCCACGTGAATTTTCTCTCCCAGCCAGTAAACGCCTTCGTACTTCCCGTTCACGTACAAGTCTACAAAGGTGCCGGAAGGGGTCCACTCCAGGCTGGTGCGGCGGGCCGCCTCAAAGGCAACGTCGTTTCTGAGGAGGGTGCGGTCCATCCAGTTGGCCAGCAGCACCCAGTGCTTGGTTTTGCCGGTGCCGATGAAATTGACCTGATTGAAAAAATGGAGGGTGAGGGGCTTCTTGGGATAGGACCTGAAGGTGGAGTTACCGCGCCCCTTCACTTTAACCCCCTGGGCGGTGAATACGGTAGACTCCTGTCCGTTCACCGAGGCTTGAATGCTTACGCTGCAGCCGTTTGTCCAGACTTCCTTTCGGATGTCATCCAGTTCCCAATCCTGGGGAAGCTGCAGGTTTAGCCTGGGAAGATGGTCCGTCTTCTCCGGGATGCAGCCGGTATACACCTTCTCACCGGGTTGGGGTTGGTCTTCCGGTATAATGGTTTTGTCCTGACAGCCGGCCACAAAAGCGGCGGCTGTCAGGAACAAAATACCATATTTCAAGCCTCTGAACATGGAATTACCAGTTCAGGATTTTCTTGAAGTCGTAAGCCTCGGGGTTAGCCACATACTTCTTGGCTGCCTCATAGTCGGCAGGGGTGATGAAGTGGCAGAGGTGATTGAAATAATTCTGGGCAATACCACCCTCGATGGCTACGCGGCGCGGAGGAAT
Source organism: Bacteroidales bacterium UBA3623 (assembly GCA_002373715.1). Classification (GTDB taxonomy): domain Bacteria; phylum Bacteroidota; class Bacteroidia; order Bacteroidales; family UBA932; genus Cryptobacteroides. Next base: position 34,300 of record DFLI01000028.1, on the reverse strand, counting down.
CTTGCCGTCGGCGCCCTGCAGGTCTTTCAGGTAGAGGGGCTTGGCCTCGCCGAAAGCGTCTACATACACCATGCAGCCGGTTTCGCCCTTCTTGAAGAGCTCGTAGGCACCCATGGCCAGCTCGGAGCAATACGTGAGGTCAAAGGCGATAGGATCCTGGCAACGAACGTCGTAGCCAATCTCCACGGGACGGGTTTTTACCTTCAGACCAATCTCCTTGAACTTCTTCTCGAGGATGTCGTTGAACAGGACGGCCTTGGAGATTTTGCCCAGTTCGGGGTGACCGTGCTCGTCGTAGGTCATGGACACGCCGGCGTTCTTGATTTCCTGGGGATCCAGGTCGTGGAATACGCCCTCGGCCACTACTACGGTGCCGTAAGGAATGCCCAGGATGTTACGCTTGAGAATGGCGGAAAGGGCCAGGTTCACAATCTTGTCCAGGGTGATGGTGGTCTTGTTGAACATCTCGGGGATGATGGTCATGGGGCAGTGAGTGGCCTCACCGATACCCAGGGCCAGGTGACCGGCGCTACGACCCATGGCGCTGATGATGAGCCAGTTGCCACTGGTGCGGGCGTCTTCATAGACGGTGCGGGCCAGGTGAGCACCCTCGTCCTTGGCGCTGTTGAAGCCGAAGGTGGGAGTGTTGTTGGGCAGCGGGAGGTCGTTGTCGATGGTTTTGGGAACGTGGATGTTGTGGATGGGATACTGCTTGGCCTCCAGGAACTTGGCAATGCGGTTGGCGGTGGAAGCGGTGTCGTCACCACCTACGGTAACCAGCAGTTTGATGTTGTTCTCCTGGAAGAGGCCCAGGTTAAAGTTTTCCTCAAAATCCTTGTCGGTGGGCTTGAAACGGCTCATCTGGAGATAGGAACCGCCACGGTTGAAATAGGCGTCTGCCTTGAAGAAATCGATGTCTTCGGTGCGGGGAGCCTTGGAGAAAAGGCCGCTGTAACCGCCATGAAGGCCGATAACACGATAACCGTTGGACAGGAAGGTTTTGGCGACAGACATGACGACGGTGTTCATACCCGGAGCCGGGCCGCCACCACAAAGGATGATAATGGAATCTTTCATAAAACTATTGAGTGTTAAAATAACTTCCTTTAATCATACAAAGATAGTCATTTTTCTTGATATTTAGGCATTCTGTATTTGTCATTTCGGAAAGGATTGCCTAACTTTACTGCGAGAAGACCATTTTCCATGCAAGATTATCCGCAAATAGATTTATCGGCCTGGACGCAAGTAGGCGAAGGCTTTAACGGGCAGGCTTTCATCTCGGAGGCCCATCCGGGAAAGCTGCTCAAACTGGTACACGGTACACTCTCGTCGGCCGATAAGGTGGAACAGGAATTCTATGCCACGCAGGCGGCGTTTGAGGCCGGCTTGCCCACGCCCCGGGTGTATGAAATAGTGCGCAACGGCCAGGAGCACGGCTATATTTCGGAAAAGATAGAGGGCAAGGTGTCCTTCTCCCGCCTTTGTGCAGACAATCCGGCGCGCATTCCCGAATATGCCGCCCTGATGGCCCGATATGGCCATGAGCTTCACGCCCATCCCCTCTCCGAGAGCCGCTATGTCCCTTCCCTCAAATCTATTTTGCGGAAAGCTGTAGCTTATGCTCCGTTTGTAACTGAAGCTCAAAGAAGTCGCCTGGTCTCTTTGGTGGAAGAAATGGCCGATACAGGCACCGCCGTCCATGGAGATTTCCAGCCGGGAAACCTCATTCTGTCCCAGGGCAAGCCCTATTGGATAGATCTGGGCTGGCTGTGTGTGGGAGACCCGGTGATAGACCTGGCCCATCTGTACAAGATGATGATGGAAGACAGCGTTATCCCCGCCGTACAGGAACTTACCCATATGAGCCCGGAGCAGATGGCCTCCTTCTGGAAGGCCTTTGCCAAGGCCTATACAGGACAGGCCGATGTGGCGGCTCTGGAGCAGAAACTGCACCCCTACGCCGCCCTGGACGTAGTGCGCACCTATTTCTTCCATCCCTATAACGATCCCCAGTTCCTTGCCTTCTGCAAGGGGCGGATGGATGCAAATCTGGGCTAAGTCTCCCCTGCCTCCTTTGGAAAGGTAAGAGTTTTTTATTAACTTTGTGCTTTATGTGCGCCCACGCGCACATACGTATGCTATGTAAGTCCCTCCCCCGAGGGGAGGGGTTTCGGGAGGGGGTAACGTGGGCATAAATTGCGCGTGGGGTTTTTAATAGCGATGGATTTTAGCGAGGCCAAACATAGAATTGAGCAACTCAAGGCTATTCTCTGGGAGAACAGCCGCAAGTACTACGTGGAGAACGCTCCCACCATGAGCGACTACGAGTACGACCAGCTCATGCACGAGTTGGAAGACTGGGAGCGGCGTTATCCGCAGTATGCCACTCCGGACTCCCCCACCCGTCGCGTAGGCTCGGATTTGGAAGAAAGGGCCGATGCAGGCTTTGCCAAGTATCCCCACAAGTATCCTATGCTTTCGCTGGCCAACACCTACTCCATTGAGGAAGTGGAAGAGTTTGCAGAAAGGGCCGCCAAGGGCCTGGACAAGCCTTTTACCTATTGCTGCGAGCTCAAATTTGACGGTACGGCCATTTGCCTCACCTATAAGAACGGCAAGCTGTTCCGGGCTCTCACCCGCGGAGACGGCGTACAGGGAGACGACGTTACCCGTAACGCCCTTCAGATAGCCAGCATCCCCCATACCCTCAAAGGCAGCGGCTTCCCCGAGGAGTTTGAAATCCGCGGAGAAGTGCTCATGCCTTACGAATCCTTCGACCGCCTGAATGCAGAGCGGGAAGCCATGGAGGAACCCCTCTTCGCCAATCCCCGCAATGCCGCCAGCGGCTCCCTCAAGCTGCAAGACCCGGAAGAAGTGGGCCGAAGGGGCCTTTTCTGCACCCTCTACCACATTCCCACCGGCCAGGTGGACTACCCTACCCACGATGCGGCCCTGAAGGCGGCCCAGAGCTGGGGACTTCCCGTATCGGCCGAAAGGAGAATTTGCCGGAATATCCAGGAGATTGAGGCCTTCATCAGCCACTGGGATACGGCGCGCAAGGAACTCCCATTCGCCACGGACGGCATCGTTATCAAGATAAATGAAATGGACTGCCAGCAAGACCTGGGCTACACGGCCAAGAGTCCCCGCTGGGCAGTTGCCTATAAATTCAAGGCGGAGCAGGCCTGCACGCCCATTCTGAGCATAGACTACCAGGTGGGCCGCACCGGCGCCGTTACCCCGGTAGCCAATCTGGAACCGGTTCTGCTCAGCGGTACCATGGTCAAACGCGCCACCCTGGTGAACGAAGACCAGATCCGTACCCTGGACATCCATGAAGGAGACTGGGTGTACGTGGAAAAAGGCGGAGAGATTATTCCCAAGATAACCGGCGTGGAAGAATCCAAGCGGGAACCCGGGGCCCGTGTCCCCGTATTCCCGAAGGTTTGCCCGGACTGCGGCACTCCTCTGGTGCGCGAAGAAGGCGAAGCCAAGTGGTTCTGCCCCAACAGCAAGGGCTGTCCCACCCAAATCAAGGGCCGTCTGGAGCATTTTGTGAGCCGCAAGGCCATGAATATCCTTTGCGGAGAGGCCACCATAGACCAGCTGTATAACTTAAACCTGGTCACTCTCCCCTCTCATCTGTATTCCCTGAAGGCAGACCAGTTAGTGATGCTGGAAGGCTGGAAGGAGCGGGCCGCCGCCCGTTTCCTGGAATCCGTGAAAGCTTCCCTGGAAGTGCCCTTCGAGCGCGTTCTCTTTGCCATAGGCATCCGCTTTGTGGGAGAAACCACCGCCCGGGACGTAGCCCGTCACTTTGGTTCCATAGACGCCATTGCAGCGGCCACCAAGGAGGAACTGCTGGAAGTGCCCGAGGTGGGAGAAGTTATTGCAGAAAGCATCTTCCGCTATTTCCTGGACGTGGAGAACTGCCGGGAGATTGAGGCCCTGAGGGCCGCCGGGCTCCGGATGAGCGTCGAAGCATCGGCCCAGAAGCTGTCCTCTTCTCTGGAGGGCAAGTCCATAGTGATTAGCGGCAATTTCAGCATCTCCCGGGATGCCATGAAAGCCCTTATCGAGGCCCACGGAGGCAAGAACAGCAGCTCTGTGAGCGGCAAGACAGATTACCTGCTCTCAGGCACTAAGCCAGGCCCTGAAAAGCTTAAGAAAGCGGCCGATTTGGGCGTGGAAGTCATTGATGAGGAGAAGTTCAGGGCAATGATTGGAGAGATTCCCGGTCAAGCCGGGAATGACGGAAGCGATCAAGAATTAACCTTGTTCTGATGTTCAAGAAGTTGGTGCATAAATGTGAAGTGTTTTTCAGGTGGGTTTCCATCTGGATTACACGCATTTATCGTTTCCTCACGCACGACCTCTGGCTGCTCAACGAGGAAGACTTCTCCCACGCCAAGGCCCGTCTGGTACGGGATGCCAAGACGGTGGTGCTCATGATTAACACCTTCTCCACCCAGAAAATCGGCTATCAGATAACCGCCCTGGCCTATCGCAGCATGATGTCGGTGGTGCCGGCCATTGCCATAGGCTTTTACCTTACCGACGGCCTGGGCCTGCGGGATAAGTTTGCCCAGATTATCACCAGCAACCTGGGAGACGAGAGCATAGTTGAATCCCTCCTGACGGCGGCCGATAATATTGTGACCACAGCCCAGAGCGGTCTGTTCGGTTTCATCTCCATGTTTACCTTCGTGTGGGTTGTGCTGTCGCTGATGATTACCGTACGCCAGGTATTCAACAACGTGTGGAAGGTGGAACGGGAGCCCAGCTTCTTCAAGATGATAGGCATTGTGATAGGGATTACCATCCTGGCTCCTTTCGTGGTTATCATCTTCTTCTCGGGTTCGGTGGTGTATTCCCACGTGCTGGATCTGATTTTCACCAATCAGCTCTACATCTCAGAGCATCTGAAGAATTTTGCCTCCTGGCTGCTGTTTGCGGGCATTGTAATCCTCATCCTTACCGCCATGTTCAAATACATCCCGGGCACGCATGTTCACACCAAGCACGCCTTCAAGGCGGCCCTTCTGTCGGGCATTGTCTTTACGGCGGTGCAGTACCTGTACCTGGAAACGCAGGTAATGGTGGCCAAGCAGAGCGCCGTTTACGGTGTGCTGGCGGCCATTCCCCTCTTCATGATCTGGCTGGACCTGGGATGGTCCATCATCCTTTCCGGAGCCGAACTTTCTTATGCTTTCCAGAATGTGGACCAGCATAAGATTACTATAGAAAAACTTGATGAAATGAATGCTGAAGCCGTTCGCGGACGCAAGGAACGGTTTCAAAAAAACACCAAGAAGCTATGAGCTTTTCCGAGTTTGGAGAGATAGATTACGAGCTTATCTCGAGGGATTGGGAGGTGCTGAAGGCATCGGCCCAGAAGCGATGTGCCAATGAGCAGGAGATGGAAGTGGTTCGCAGGGCCTTTGACTTTGCGAACGACGCCCATCGCAATGTAAGGCGCCGCAGCGGAGAACCGTATATGCTGCATCCCATTGCCGTGGCGCAAATTGTTGTGGACGACATCGGCCTGGGTTACAAGTCCATATCGGCCGCCCTCCTCCACGACGTGGTGGAAGACACAGATTATACCGTGGAAGACATCCGGGTGCGCTTTGGAGATAAGATTGCCTCGCTGGTAGATGGCCTTACCAAGATTAAGAACGTGCTGGATACCGAGCAGAAGACCAAAGGAACGGATATTTCCCAGCAAAGCCTCCAGGCTGAGAATTTCAAGCGCATTCTGCTCACCCTGAACGACGACGTAAGGGTGGTTCTGATCAAACTGGCAGACCGCCTGCACAATTGCCGCACCATAGAGCATATGCCGGAACACAAGAGGGACAAGATTCTCTCTGAGACCATGTTCATCTTCATTCCGCTGGCTCACCGCCTGGGCTTGTACAGCATAAAAACCGAGCTGGAGAACATCTGGCTGCAATATAAGGAGCCTGACGCCTATGCCGATATCAAGGCTAAAATTGACCGCGGCATTGAAGAAAAGGGCCGGGAAATGGCCGAATTTGTGGTGCCCATTGAGGCAGCCCTGGAGAAAGCAGGCTTCCATTTTGAGATTAAAAAGCGCATCAAAACGCCCTACTCGGTCTGGCAAAAGATGCAGACCAAGGGCGTAAGCTTCGAGGAAGTTTACGACTTGTATGCCATCCGCATCATCTTCGAAACGGACCCCAACTCTCCCGAGAGCGAACGAGACCAGTGCTACCATATTTTCTCCATCATTACGGGTATCTACCGCTATATGCCTAATCGCCTGAGAGACTGGGTGAAACATCCTAAATCCAACGGCTATGAGGCCCTGCACTGCACGCTGCTCAGCAATTCCGGCGTTTGGGTAGAGGTGCAAATCCGAACCCGCCGCATGGACGACATTGCCGAAAAGGGTATCGCCGCCCACTGGATCTACAAGCAGCACGGCATCATGGGAGAGGGAGACTACGAGATGGATGCCTGGCTGGACCGCATCAAGGATATCCTGGTGAATCCGGACGTAAATGCCCTGGAGCTGCTGGACATCATCCACAACGACCTCATCTCCACCGATATCTATGTCTTCACGCCCCGCGGAGAGCAGCGCAGCCTGCCCAAGGGCTCTACGGCACTGGATTTTGCCTATGCCATCCATACGGAGGTGGGCAACAAGGCCATAGCCGCCAAAGTGAACCAGAAGCTTGTAAAACTGAGCGAAGAGCTGCACACCGGAGACAAGGTAGAGATTATTACGGTCGAAGACGGCAAGCCCCAGCCCGAATGGCTCAAGTTCCTGCAAACGCACCGCGCCCGCACCATTGTCACGGATTATTTCAAGGCCCAGCGCAAGCAAACGGTGGAATATGGCCGCACAACGCTGGAAACGGCCATCCAGGAACTGGGGTATGAGGCCGATGAAGCCACGCTCCAGCGCCTGGATGCCGCCTATGGAATGGGCACCCGCGAAGAGCTTTACTATGCCATCGGCATTGGCCAGATAACCCTGGACAACCTTCCCGATATCTTGAAGCGTTCTTCCGGCAGCAAGCGTTCCTGGATTCGCAGGGTGTTCCGCAGTGAGAACAAGGAGGAGAAGTCCGGCGAAACCTTTATTATTGGTTCTACAGATCCGGATGCCCCTCATTTTGCCATTGCCACCTGCTGCAATCCCATTCCGGGAGATGCTGTGGTAGGTATTAAAGCCCCCGACGGCACTATTACCGTACACAAGAAAACCTGCGCCGTGGCAGACCGCATTGCCGCCCGTCACGGAGACTGGGTGGTGGTTCCCAAGTGGCTGGAACAGGCCGAGGACAGCTCCTTCCTGGTGCGCATCAGCCTCCGGGGCCTGGACCGCGTGGGCATGCTCAACGAAATTACCCGCCGTGTATCGCTGGTGATGGGCGTGAATATGCGCCGGCTTAACCTGGCGGCCGAAGACGGTCTGTTTGAAGGTTATATAGACCTGTATGTGAATTCCAAAGACATTTTGGACAAGATGATAAAGAAACTCGCCTCCATTGAAGGCATAGAGAATGTAAGCCGAAGCGAACTATGAGCCATTCCCTGCACAAATTCCTGCCGCTCATCCCGGCGGCCCTTATCCTGGGCTCGCTGATGCTCCCTTCTGGCTGTGCCAATACCACCACGCCTCCCTCAGGTGGCCCCAAGGACACCATTCCCCCGGTGCTCAAAAAGGTGTCGCCGCTTCCGGGTAGCGTGAACGTGCCCACCCATAAGACCAAACTGAGCTTCACCTTCAACGAATACGTGAAGATTAAGGACGCCAATTCCATCTTCCTGTCCCCTCCTCTGGAGAAAAAGCCCAAGGCCAGTATTCATGGTAAGTCTCTGGAAGTGAGCTTTGAAAGCGACCTGGACAGCAATACCACCTATACGCTGGACCTCACGGGCGCCATGGCCGATAATAACGAGGGCAACCTCTTCCCCGGCTACACCCTGGTGTTCTCTACGGGCAAGCAGATAGACTCCATGTGCGTAACGGGCATTGTGCAGGATTGCAATACCCTGATGCCCATAAAGGGCGCCACGGTAATGCTGTATAAGGACCATTCCGATTCGGCCATTTTCCTCAAACGCCCCGTAGCGGCTGCCAAAACCGACGACTGGGGCTTCTTCTCCATCCGCAATATCCAGGACACCCTTTACCGCGTGTACGCTATTAAGGATGAGAACAACAACAATCTGTACGACCCTGAAACCGAGCGGGTGGGCTTCCTGGACAGCCTTTTGAGGCCCAATATTGTGTATAACGACAGCCTCTACGAGTTCATGAAGTTCGACATGAAGGATACAGCGCTGTGCCTGGCCCGTCATGCCCAGGTAGAGCTGAATCTCTTCCGCGAACGGCCCACCAAGCAGTTTATTGTGAAGAAGGAGCGCGTAGGGCCCCGTACAGCCTATCTCACCTTCATGGCTCCGGATGCCGTTATCCGGGACATGCGAATCAAGGGCCTTCCCCGCGAGAAACTCATCCGTCAGTTCAACCGGCAGAAGGACTCCCTGGAAATCTGGGTGAACGACCAGCGCAAGATGCCGGATACCCTCCAGCTGGTAGTTAAATACGACAAGACAGACACCACCGGTAAGCTTCGCCCCCAGGAAGAGCTCATCAAGCTCACCTATTCCAAGGAAGTGAGGGCGGAACTCATGAAAAAGGAAAACAACTACCGCAACCGCAAGCACGAGGACACCATTGCCGTGATGACCGCCAAGGTAGATCCTACCAACGTGGAGCAGTACGGCTTTGACATAGAGTTCCAATACCCTCTCATTGAGGAGGCCTGGGATTCCCTCCGTTTCCGCAGCGTGAATCCCCGCCAGCAGGAAGCCAAGGGCAAGGTGAAAGTAACCCGTGACAGCACCAATCTGCGGCATTTCACGGTAATGCCCACAGAGCCCTTCCAGGTAGGATACGATTATTATCTGAAAATCCCCTACCGCAAGTTCCGGGACGTGAACGGCTTCTACAACGACAGCACCGAGCTGAAGGTTACCCTGCCCACGGATGAGAAGCTCAGCTCCATTACCCTGGAACTCAGTGGCGTGAACAACCGCTATCTGGTGGAACTTCTCAGCGAGAAGCGGGACAAGGTTATCCGCAGCTTCATTGTAGTGAAAAGCGGTTCGGTGGTATTCCCTTACCTCAAAACGGGCAATTACTGCATTCGCATTACGGAAGATAAAAACCGGAACGCCATGGTGGATACCGGTATCCTTCTTCAGAAAAAACAGCCCGAAAAGGTGCGTTTCTTCAAGCCGAACGATCAGTTCCTCATCAAGGTGCTGGAGAGGTCGGAGATGGTGTGGCAGATTAACTTAAAGGAGATGTTCCAATGAAAAGAGTAATCTGCATCCTATCGGCCCTGTTGCTCTTTGGTGGGCTTGCCCGGGCGCAGGTGAACCTGGAGGAAGAATTCTTCTCCCTGCCGGATTCGGTGACCAATTCCTATCTGGACAGCGTGAAGATCAATATTGCCAAGCCCAACGACTATTGGATGATAGGCGTTTACGGCGGTGCTTCCGCCCAGTACGGATTCTATAACCCGGACCGCATGGTGCGCTGGCATCTGCAGTATCCGGTATATGGCTTCTCCGTGGTGCGTCACTTCACCATGTTTGGCATCTTCCCCAATATGGGTATGGAATTCGGCGCCCAGATGAACTACGAGGGCTACGAATTCAAGTCCAATGGAGAAACGGGCTACCGCTATACCGAGTCGGGTGCCTACGCGGCCAAGATATCGGTTCCGGAGGCCTTTTTCCTCTCCCATTTCCACATAGATATAGGAGAGCATTTCAAGTTTGTGGCCAAGCTGGGCCTTTACGGTGGCTACCGCCTCAAGATTCACAGGTTACTGGACACCCCTTATGTGGAAGACGAGGAATTCCTCAAGTACGTGGATGCCTTCCGCAGCTATGACCGCCGCCTTACCTACGGCGTAATGGGCGGCTTTGGAGTAGCCCTTATGTTCAATCCCTTCGAGTTCCACCTTACGCTCAACGGCAAATGGGGCTGGAACTCCTTCTGGGAGCCTCAGTACAACAATATAGGAGAGTATACCCCCTATTATTACCGTTTCGCTTATCCGCTGGATGCAGGCCTCACCTTTGGCGTGTATTACCAGCTCACCCCCCGTTATGGCCACACCAAGGCCCAGCTGAGAAGGCTGGCCAAAAGAATGGTGGCCGATCAGAAGAATCAATAGTATGAATCAAGTATTGGAAACCCGTACCGTCCGCGTAGGCGACAACGTTCTCATTGGCAGCGGCCACCCCATCGTGGTCCAGACCATGTGCAACACCCATACCTCCGATATTGAAGCCACGGTGGCCCAGTGCAAAGTGTTGGCGGCCGCCGGCTCCCAGCTCATCCGCATTACGGTGCCCGCCATAGCCGATGTGAAACACATCGAGGAAATTCGCCGCAGGCTGCGGGAAGAAGGCATTCAGACGCCCCTGGTGGCCGATATTCACTTCTCCTCGGAGATAGCCATGGCCGTGGTGCCGGTGGTGGAGAAGATTCGCATCAACCCCGGTAACTTCCACCCCGACCACGAGAAGGCCCGCGCCCTCTTTGGCCAGTTCCTGGGCCTTTGCAAGCAGTACAACCGCGCCATCCGTATTGGCCTTAACCATGGCTCTCTGGGCAAGTATATAGTAGAGAAATACGGCAATACGCCGCAGGCCATGGCCCTGGCTGCCATGGAATGGGTGGATATGTGCATAGAAGCCCAGTTCTACAACGTGGTAGTTTCCCTCAAGGCTTCCAATACGGTGGTCATGGTAAACGCCTACCGCGAACTGGCCCGCCTGATGAAGGAGCGTGGCGTAGTATTCCCCCTGCACGTGGGCGTAACCGAAGCCGGCAACGGAGACAGCGGCCGTATCAAGAGCTGCGTAGCCATCTCTACCCTCCTTTCCGAAGGAATTGGCAACACCATCCGCGTGTCCCTCACCGAGCCCCCGCAGAACGAGCTTCCCGTGGCCCAGTACCTGGCCCACCGCTATTCCGATGCACCGGCCCCCATCGGCCTGTCCCAGAAGGAAGAAACCATTCTCAAGGCGGCCTGTGACTGGGGCGCTCCCCTGCTGAACCACGAGGTGGACGACATTCCCCTCCAGGACGAATACCTCAAGGACGAGCTCCTGCAGGCCTGCCGCCGCCGTTTCTACAAGCCCGAGTACATTGCCTGCCCCGGTTGCGGCCGCACGCTGTACAACCTGGAAGAAACCTTCAACCGGGTAAAAGCGGCCACCGGAGAGTTCAAAGACGTGGTGATTGCCGTCATGGGCTGCATAGTGAACGGCCCTGGAGAAATGGCCGATGCAGACTACGGCTATGTGGGAGAAGGCTTTGGCAAGGTAACCCTGTACCGTAAAAAAGAACCCGTCCTGAGGCATATACCCGAGGACGAGGCGGTAGAACGTTTGGTCGAATTAATTAGGAATGATCAGGTAAAATAGCCAGAACCGATTCTACGGCGCGAACCTTATCTCCTACCTTTACTTTTACATCGGCTTCCAGCGGGACAAACAGGTCTATGCGGGAGCCGAATTTAATTACTCCGCACTGTTCTCCGCGGTACTCCATTTTGCCAGGCTCCGAGTAGCAGACAATACGACGGGCAAAAGTGCCGGCAATCTGCTTGAAGAACACCTCTCCGTGCTCATTCTTCATGCAGGAGGAGGAATGCTCGTTCAGTTCTGAAGACTTGGGATGGAAGGCCAGCAGGTATTTTCCGGGGTGATAATTATAATAGGTAACCTCTCCGGTAATGGGCCAGAAGTTGCAGTGCACGTCGAAGAAATCCATATATACGGAAATCTGGATGCAGTCCCTTTTCAGGTATTCCTTTTCGTATACCTTATCTACAATGACCACCTTTCCGTCTGCTACAGACGTTACCAGCCGATGGTTGTGTTCATCCGGGGTTTCGCGGTCCGGGACACGGAAAAACCAGGTGATAAACACCATAAACACTACCATTAGGGCGCAGAGTGGAATGCTTATCCACAGGATGGAAATGTACCGGGCCGTCAGGAAGATGAGCACGGCACAGATGCACCACGAGGTAAGGATGGTTCCGTAAGAATCGTTGTCTATTTTGGTGAGTTTCATAAATTCTTTATGAAAAATATATATTCACGTTACCCCCTCCCCTCAGGGGAGGGACTTTTGGGGATTAAACTAAATCAAACAATAATAAATATATAAAGCCCGTGGGAATGGCGAACAGGGCGCTGTCAAAACGGTCCATGAGGCCGCCGTGCCCAGGGATGAGGTTGCCGGAGTCCTTGATGCGGGCCGCGCGTTTCCACAGGGATTCGAAGAGGTCTCCGAAAACGCCCATCACGTGCATGAGGGCAGCCATGATGAGGCAATGGATCATGGGGAAATTCACCAGGCCCGTCCAGTTCAGGATGGCACCGGCCAGCATGGCCATGAGCATGCCGCCAATGAAGCCGGCCCAGGATTTCTTGGGAGAGATGGTGGGGCACATCTTGGCGGGCCAGAGTTTTTGGCCGAAGAGCATGCCAAAGCAGTATGCGCCTACGTCCGAGGCCCAGATAATGCAGAAGAAAGCCACCATGAGAATACCGCTGTACTCCCCTGAGACGCTTACCACGGCATTGGAAAGGGCCAGAGGCAGGCCGATATAGAGTAAACCTGCATACAGGTACCCCGTCTTGAGAAATTCCGTATGGTCTTTCATCAGGATGGAGCGGACCATGAGGTAGAGGATGCCAATAAGGCTGAACGAAATGAAAGTACTCAGGTGGCAGGCGGCGAAGAAATAGGTATTGGCCGCCAGAAAGATGAATACTCCCACGAAAATGGCCGTATACTGAAGCTTCTTGTAGGTTTGCCCCATCGTCATCCTGTAGAACTCGTAAAGCATCACACCGGTGATGAAGGCGAAGAGGATAACATACAGGGTTTCATAAAAAAGAAGCCCTCCCAGCATTACTGCCAGGAAGAGCAATCCAAATATGCTGCGTTTGACTGTACTATTCATTCGCGGGTGCTACTAATTCTTCTTGTGGCTCAAACTGGTCCTCCACGGCGGGTTTCACCTTGGGGCCGAGGATCTTTTCAATATCTTCTGCAAAGATAACTTCTTTTTCCAAAAGAAGGGCTCCCAGCTGCATAAATTCCTCTTTATGCGTATCTATAATGGCACGCGTGCGTCTGTGAACCTCTTCCACCACGGCCTTTACTTCCTGGTCCATCAGTTCGGCCGTTCTCTCGGAATAGGGCTTGACCAGATTATATCCGCGGGCACCGCTGGAATCGTAGAAGGACAGGGCACCTACCTTCTCGCTCATACCATAGTACTGGACCATCGAATAAGCCATTCCGGTCATACGCTCGAGGTCGTTCAGGGCGCCGGTGGAAGGTTCTCCGTTGAGCACTTCCTCGGCCACGCGGCCGCCCAGGAGCATGCTCATCTGGTCCATCATTACGCTCTTGGACCAGTTCTTGCGCTCTTCCGGCAGGCTCCAGGTGAGACCCAGGGCCTTGCCTCTGGGGATGATGCTCACCTTGAACACAGGGTCTGCGTACGGGAGCAGCCAGCCCACCAGGGCGTGACCGGCCTCGTGATAAGCGGTAGTGCGCTTTTCAGCGGGCGTCATAATGGTGTTGGACTTGCGCTCCAGGCCGCCGATGATGCGGTCTACGGCGTCCAGGAAGTCCTGCTGATGCACTTTGTCGTGGTTGCGGCGGGCGGCGGTGAGGGCGGCCTCGTTGCACACGTTGGCAATGTCGGCTCCGGAGAAACCGGGCGTATGCTTGGCCATGAAGTGGATGTCGAAATCATCGGCCACCTTGATGTCTCTCAGGTGCACCTTGAAGATTTCTTCGCGTTCCTTGAGCTCCGGAAGTTCTACATGGATCTGACGGTCGAAACGGCCGGCACGCATGAGGGCCTGGTCCAGGATATCGGCGCGGTTGGTAGCCGCCAGCACAATGACACCGCTGTTGGTACCAAAGCCGTCCATTTCTGTAAGGAGCTGATTCAGAGTGTTCTCTCGCTCGTCATTGGAAGAAAAACCTCCGTTCTTGGCACGGGCGCGGCCCACGGCGTCAATCTCGTCTATGAACACAATGCAAGGGGCTTTCTCCTTGGCCTGACGGAATAGGTCACGGACACGGGAGGCACCCACGCCCACGAACATTTCCACAAAGTCGGAGCCGGAGATGGAGAAGAAAGGCACGTTGGCCTCCCCTGCCACAGCCTTGGCCAGGAGGGTTTTACCCGTTCCGGGAGGGCCCACCAAGAGGGCTCCCTTGGGGATTTTACCACCCAAAGAGGTATATTTCTGAGGGTTCTTGAGGAAATCCACAATTTCCATCACTTCTTCCTTGGCTCCATACAGGCCGGCCACATCCTTAAAGGTAACCTTGACGTCTCCCTTTTCCGTTTCACGGGCGGTAGACTTGCCGGTATTGAAAGGATTGAAGCCACCGGCGCCGCCGGGACCGCCTGCACCGCGGTTCATTCCGCGGAACATCCATACCCAGAAGAGGATGAACAGCAGCAGCGGGAAGGCCATCTGGAAGATATCCATCCAGATATGCTCTTCGTTGCGGATAACTACTTTGAACTGGCTCTCCAGCGGGAGTTCACTGTTCAATTCCCCAAAGGTGGTTTCCGGGTCAAACTTGGTGGAAACCAGGAAATAAAACTGCGGAGCCCGCTTGGGAACCACGCCCCCGCGGAACTTGTCCGTATACTTGCCCAATTTTTCGGGACGTACCTTGATTTCACCCTTGAAGTCGTTCCTTACAAAGGTGATTTCTGCCACATCCCCTTCCCGGATCATGGTCTGGACATCGGCCCATTCTACTTTTTCGGGCGCTGCGCTGCGCTGATTGTTCATTAGCAGGTAGCCTATTCCCACCAGCAGGAGGAAATACAGCCACGACAGGTTGAAGCGCACCTGGAAGACCTTGCGACCGCCGGGGTCTTTCTTATCGTTTGCCATCTTTATTCTTTGCTAGTCTTTTTTGCGGGAGCCTTGCGCTCCTTGTATTCTTTGCGGGGTACATCGGCCCATAAATCTTCCAGGCGGTAGAAATCTCGGTACTCTTTCAGGAAAATGTGCACCACGATATTGCCGTAGTCCTGGATAATCCAGAAGTTGTTGCCTTCTCCCTGGCTGCGGTAGAGGGTGTGCCCCTCTTCCTTCATCTTTTCTGCGATATTATCGGCAATGGCACCCACCTGGGTGGTGTTGGAACCATCGCACACCACGAAAAAGTCTGTGATGGCGCCGTCAATGCCCCTCAGGTCCAGGGATACCACATCTTGTCCTTTCTTGTCTATGATCGCGTCGGCAAGAACGCGAAGATCATGTGTAATCATGTATGCAAATAAGGTTTAAAACACACAAATATATACAAAAAAAACGCCATTGTCAACTGCAACGGCGTTTCTGACAAATTGGCAGGCTATCAGGCGTTTCTCATGGCCTCAATGGCCTCCTGAGGGCTTGGAGCCTTGAATACGGCGCTGCCCGCCACCAGCATAGTGGCACCCGCCTCAATGACGGCCGATGCATTCCCTACCCCTACGCCGCCGTCCACCTCAATGGGCACCTCGGGGCGGCCTATGCGGGCCAACTCCTTCTTGACGGACCGGATTCTGTCCAGCGACTCCGGAATGAACTTCTGCCCGCCGAAGCCGGCAAACACGCTCATAATGAGCACAAAGTCCACCTTGGGAAGGTAAGGGAAAATCTTCTCTACCGGGCAGTCCGGATTAATCACTATGCCGGCCTTTACGCCCAGTGCCTGGATTTGCTCAATCACGGCGGCCGATTGCTCCAGGGCAGCTTCGTAGTGGAAGCTGATGAAGGCGGCGCCCGCCTTGGCAAAACGCTCCACGTACTTCTGAGGATTCACAATCATCAGGTGCACGTCCAGCGGCTTGGTGGCCTTTTTGGCAATGGCTTCTACCACCGGAAAACCAAAAGAGATATTGGGCACAAAAGTGCCGTCCATGATGTCCAGGTGGAATAAATCGGCATATTGGTTCACCATTTCCACATCTTTCTCCAGATGCAGAAAATCGGCCGATAAGAGAGAGGGTGCTATTTGAATCATTACTGGAAATTAGCAACTACATCGGTAAGATGGGCAACGAATTTGTCCAGAGAAGCCAGCTCCAGCTTTTCTCCCGGGGCGTGTACGCCGCGAAGCGTGGGGCCGAAGGAAATCATATCCAGGTCCGGGAACTTCTCCAGGAACAGACCGCATTCCAGACCGGCGTGAATGGCCTTTATCTCGGGCTCCTGGCCGAAAAGCTTCACATAGGACTTGTGGGACACATCCAGAATGTGTGAATTGAGATTGGGCTTCCAACCGGGATATTCTCCGTGATGCTCCACGTCAAAGGAACCCAGGAAGAAGGCGGCTTCCACTCTCTCTGCCAGGGCATGGAGTTCGGAAACTACGGAGCTGCGCTGGTTGGTGATAACCTTAAGAGTATTCTCCTTGATATGGACGGCAGCCAGGTTGGTGGAAGTTTCCACCAGGCCCGGGATATCGGCCGACATGCGCTCTACGCCATGCGGGCAGGCCAGTAGGGTGGCGATGATATTGGCGGCATCTCCTTCCTCGATGGGTTTTTCTTCTGTCTGGCAAGGTTCGCAGACGGCGTGTACCTGAGGGTCGCTGGTGGCAAATTCGGCCGATAGGACGTCGCTGAAGGCTTTAACATCTGCTACCATTTCTTCGGCTTCGTCGGCCGGAACGGCCAGGATGGCGTGGGCCTCGCGGGTGATGGCGTTGGGCTTGTTACCGCCCTCCAGGGTGATGAGCTGGAAATCGTACTGCAGTTCCGTGAACAGGAAGCGCACCAGCTCCCGGACCGCGTTGCAGCGGCCCTTCTGGATGTCGTCTCCGCTGTGGCCGCCCATGCCGCCGCAGACGCTCACTTTCAGGGCCTTATAGCCCTTTTTGAGGGGTTCTCGGTGGAATTCGAAGGTGGCGGTAGTATCCAGACCGCCGGCGCAGCCCACAAAGAGCTGGCCTTCGTCCTCAGAGTCCAGGTTAATGAGGGTTTTGGCATCGAAAAAGCCCGGTTCCAGGCCGAAGGCGCCGTCCATGCCGGTTTCTTCCGAGATGGTGAACAGGCACTCCAGCTTTCCGGTGGGAAGGTCGCTGGCCAGAAGGGCCAGGCAGGCGGCAACGCCTATGCCGTCATCTGCCCCAAGGGTGGTGTTCTTGGCCACCATCCAGCCGTCTTCTATCACGTAAGGGATGGGCTGGGTTTTGAAGTCGAAGTCAAAACCGGCGTTTTTCTCGCAAACCATATCCTGATGGGCCTGCAGGGCCAGTGCGGGCACCTTTTCCTTGCCCGGGGCCGCTTCCTTGATAATGAGCACGTTACCGGTTTTATCCGTCTTGCACTGTAAGTTGTGCTGGGCGGCGAACTGCTGCAGGAACTTGGTCATGGGCTCTTCGTGGCCCGACTCACGGGGAATATGGGTAATCTCCTGGAAATACTTGAGAACGGTTGCGGAATCCATAATAATTGGGTTTTAAATCTCCCAAATATAGTCATAATCGCGCTCTTTTCCTATGATAATTCCATTATTCTGCGTAAATTCGCAGCCAAATTAGTTAGTAATGCCTCTATTAACCTACAAGCAAGTGGAAGATGTTGTCTTCCACGGGAAAGAATTCGTCGTAGATCCCGCCGCTATGGCCCAGGTGGAGCGTTGTTACCAGTTCCTGGAACAGTTCCACAAGGATAAAGTCATTTATGGTATCAATACTGGCTTTGGTCCCATGGCCCAGTGGAGAGTGGACGATAAGAATCTGAAAGACCTCCAATACAATATTATCCGCAGTCATTCCACCGGTGCCGGAAAGCCCCTGGGAGACGCTTCCGTAAAGGCCGCCATGGTGGCCCGCGTGGGCACCTTCCTGCAGGGCAAGTCGGGTATTCATCCGGATGTGGTGAAACTGCTGGTGGAGTTCATCAACCGGGGTATTTATCCCTTTATCCCCCGTCACGGCAGCGTAGGCGCCAGCGGAGACCTGGTGCAGCTGGCCCACATGGCCCTGGCCCTTATTGGCGAGGGTGAAGTCCATTATAAGGGAGAATGGCGCCCCACGGCCGATGTAATGGTCGAATGCGGCCTCCAGCCCATGGAAATCCATATCCGCGAGGGCCTTTCGGCCGTTAACGGTACTTCCGTGATGACGGGCATTTCGCTGGTGAACCAGTTCCAGGCGCATGCCCTGCTGGATTGGGCCACCCTGGCGGCCGTCTGGATGAACGAGATTGCCGGTTCCTACGATGATTTCATGGCCCAGCCTCTGAACGAGTGCCGCCGCCAGAAGGGCCAGCAGGAGATTGCCCGCCGCATGCGGGAAATCGCGGCCACATCGGCCTGTTTCTCCAAGCGCGAAATTGAACTCTTCCAGGGAGAACACAAGGAAACCGTGTTTGAGAAGAAGGTGCAGGCCTATTATTCCCTTCGCTGCACCCCTCAGATTCTGGGCCCCATTTACCAGACTTTGGCCGATTCCCGTGAGGTGCTGGAGAATGAAATCAATTCTGCCTGCGACAATCCCATTGTGGATCCGGATACCCGGTACGTGTACCACGGAGGTAATTTCCATGGGGATTACGTGTCTCTGGAAGAAGATAAAGTAAAGATTGCACTGGTTCGCCTTACCATGCTCACTGAAAGGCAGTTAAACTACCTCTTCCACGACCGCATTAACGGCATTCTGCCTCCCTTCCTGAACAAGGGTGTGCTGGGGCTGAACTACGGTATGCAGGCCTGCCAGTTCACCGCTACTTCCACCACGGCCGAGTGCCAGACCCTGGCTATGCCCAACTACGTGCACAGCATCCCCAACAACAACGACAACCAGGATATTGTGTCCATGGGCACCAACAGCGCCCTCCTCTGCCGTCAGGTGGTGGAAAACGCCTTCCAGGTGATGGCCATCCATTTCATTGCGCTGGCGCAGGCTACAGACTGCCTGGGCATCAAGGACAAGCTTTGCTACACCTCTAGGGCCGTTTACGAGCAAATCCGCACCATACAGCCGGAGATTCTGGAAGACACGCCTTTCTATAAGGAAATTACCCAGGTAATCACCTATCTGAAACGCAATCCGC
This sequence comes from Bacteroidales bacterium UBA3623, assembly GCA_002373715.1. Taxonomy (GTDB): domain Bacteria; phylum Bacteroidota; class Bacteroidia; order Bacteroidales; family UBA932; genus Cryptobacteroides. Next base: position 15,125 of record DFLI01000028.1, on the reverse strand, counting down.
TGGATCTGAAATAAAAACTGAGGCCTCTGAATGAGGTCTCAGTTAGTTTTCTACCGGAACAACTATCATGTTCTCGATATCTTCCACCCACTGCCGGAAGAGCTTGTCCGTGGACATTAAATCCTGCACTATGTTGCAGGCGTGCAGTACGGTGGCGTGGTCTTTCCCTCCCAGTTCTGCACCGATGGTGCTAAGCGAGCAGCTGGAAATGAGGTTGCGGCATTCGTACATGGCAATTTGACGGGCCTGCACAATCTGACGCTTGCGGGTGGTGGAGAGCAGCATATCCCGGGTGATGTTGAAATACTCGCATACGCTGTTGATAATGAGGTCTGTAGAGATCTCCTTCTCCTGTTCTCCTACAATTTGGCCGCTCACCGTCTGGGCCAGGTCTACGTCTATATCCCGGTGCCCCAGGGTGGCGTAGGCTACCAATGAGGTAAGAGTGCCTTCCAGCTCCCGGAAATTGGTTTTTACACGGGAAGCCAGGTAGGTGAGCACTTCCTCGCTCAGCTTTACGCCTTCGCGGAGGGCGCGGGAGCGCAGCATTTCCAGGCGCGTGGTATAATCCGGCTTGAGAAGCTCTACGGACAGGCCCCACTTGAAGCGGGACATGAGCCTTTCTTCGAAGTTCTGCAAATCTACCGGAGCGCGGTCTGAGGTGAAGATGAGCTGCTTGCCGTTCTGGTGCAGGTGGTTGAACACATTGAAGAAGGTGTGCTGGGTACCGGCACCTACCAGATCCTGGATATCGTCTACTATGAGCACGTCAATTCGCTGGTAGAAGGCAATGAAATCCACAATGCGGTTGCCCTGAACGGCATCCATATATTGGGTTTTGAACTCGTGGCCCGTTACGTACAGCACCACTTTGTCCTGGAATTTTTCTTTGATGGCTATGCCGATGGCCTGCGCGATGTGCGTTTTGCCCAGGCCCGGACCTCCGAAGAGGAACAGCGGGTTGAAGGGCGTTTTGCCGGGAGCCAGGGAAATTTCCTCTGCGGCGTTTACGCCCAGCTTGTTGCACTCCCCTTCCACCAGGTTGCCAAAGCAGTATACCGGGTTCAGGCGGGGGTTAATCTTGAGCCGCTGCACGCCCGGGAACACGAAGGGACTGGGGCGGCCTGCGGGCTGATACGTGGGCACCGACACCGGATTGTTGGTGGGAACGGCGCTCTGGTTGGCGGGGAGCACCATGCCTTCCTTGTTCTGGACAGGACGTACCAGATAGAAAAGCTGACCTTCCGTGCCGATGGCGCGCTTGATGGTGAGCCTTAACAATTCCTTATAGGCATCCTCTATATATTGGCGGAAGAAATCCGAGGGCACCTCTACGGTGAGCTTGGCCCCTTCCAGCGATACCGGCCGGATGAGCTTGAACCAGGTATTGAACTGCTGCGGATCAATGTTGTTCTCAATGATCTGCAGACAGTTGTTCCATACCGCAATATGTCTTTCCTGGTTGTTCATTCCGGGATAGGTAAAAATACAGTGCTGTTAAGGGTTATCCGATTGCAAATATGGGGGAAAAAAACTTGAAAAAAAATTTCGTTCCCTATTGTTTTTCAATTTTTTTATGTTTAAATTGATTGCTGGGGACACCCATTTTGCCGTATTTTGTAGACGCCTGATAATGAACCAATTAGTGAGGTGAAGTGCGTGTATAAGTATGATAGAATTGATATTCTATTTTTAAGAATTCTAAATTAAGCAACTCGCGATTTATCCCCTTTTCAGGACGCTGAATGGGCGAAAAATCAACGAACGCGGGTAGGGATTCCGTTCTCAATTTTTACAAGGAAACACTCCTTGAAATCTGCTTTAACTTTGGGCAAATTTTTTCTTACTTCTTCCAGAGAAGAACTGGTGCACACAACATACTTATACAGCCGGTCCACTTTCAGTTCCTGGGGAGCATATCCTTTGAAGAAAGGAGCGTCTTTCCTGACGGGTTTTCCTACAGCCGAAATCTGTATACCATAATATACGGGAGCAGCCTTTTCTTCCGCAACCACCTTCTCGGGCTTTGCCTCTTCCACCTTTTTAGGCTTCTCTTCCACTACCGTCTTAGGCTTTTCTTCCTGTACAGGTTTCTCTTCAACAACCGTCTTAGGTTTTTCCTCTACGACCGTCTTAGGCTTTTCTTCCTGCACCGGTTTTTCTTCTACGGCAGTCTTGGGGGTTTCCTTCTGTACGGGCTTTTCTTCCACAACAGGCTCCGGAACAGGTTCCGGAAGGGGTTGCTGAGGCTTCATTTCCGCTACATCGTCCGTTTTGTCATAGCGGGTTTTAAAGGCCCAGAAAGCATTGAAAATATTGGTGGCGATGGCTTCCCTGCCCTTTTCGCTGCGCAGGGTGGCCAGGTCTTTGGGATTGCTCATGAAGCCCACCTCAATGAGCACGGCAGGCATAGCAGTGCGCCAGAGCACCCAGAAAGGATCCTGGGAAACGCCTCGGTTATTCTTGATGGGCCCCAGGGCCATGGCGTCCGTAACATCTTCTGCAAAGCCCAGACTGGCATTCAGGTATGCATTCTGCATGAGGGAGAAGATGATGGAAGACTGAGGGTCATTAGGGTCAAAACCCTGGTATTTGGTCTGGTAATTCTCCTCCATCATAATAACGGAGTTCTCTCTTTTTACCAGGTCCAGGTTCTTGGAATAGAGGTCGTTGCCTTTTTTCTGGGACTGGCCCAGCACGTGAATGGAATAACCACTGGCCGATGTAGCCTTGCCGGCCGAGTTCACGTGGATGGATATAAAGAGGTCGGCATTGGCCTTATTGGCGGTGACGGCCCGTTTTTCCAGCTCTACGAAGCGGTCGTCCCGGCGGGTCATCACTACTTCCACGTCCTGGTAGGAGGATTCTATCTTCTGGGCCAGGCGTTTGGCAATGTCCAGCGTGATAGTTTTCTCGTAGGTTTTGCCGTCTGCACTAACGCAACCGGGGTCTTTTCCGCCATGGCCGGGGTCTATGGCCACCGTAGTAAGGCGCAGATACCCTTGATGACCTCCCTGAGCAGAAACGGGCACGGGGATTGCAAGAAGGAGCGCTAGGCTCACGGGCAGCAGCTGGCGAAAAAACGGCTTCATATACAGATGCAGTTTTGATTATTGTGGAATAAGTAGTACTTTTGTAAGTTATATTTTGCACAAAATTAGCAAAAAATAAACCAATGGCAAGGAAGATTTTTCAATATCTCAGCATCCTGGCGCTCGCGCTGGCGGTACTCCCGCTGGAATCCCGCGCCCAGGTGCCCTCCTTGCCGGATTCAATCAGGCGCAACCTGCCGGATTCCCTCAAATCCATCCCCGCAGACTCCCTCATGGTCCGTCAGCCGGATTCCCTCCATGCGGCCCGCGCAGATTCCCTGGATTTACTGGGTAAGAGTTCCCTGGAGCGTCCTGCCTTCTCTACGGCCAAAGACTCCATCATTACAGACTTTACCGGAGGCAAGCGAATGATTTATTACTACGGCGGCGCTACGGTGTCCTACCAGAATATGACCCTCACGGCAGATTATCTGGAGTACGACATGCAGGCCAATACCGTATTTGCAAGGGGCCGAAAGGACCCTGTTACCGGAGAAATGGTGGGCCTCCCGGAAATGACAGAGAGCGGCCAAACCTATAAGATGGACGAACTCCGTTACAATTTCACCACGCAGAAGGCCCGCATCACCAATATGATTACCAAAGAGTCTGAGGGCCTGCTGCAAGGTAAGAAGATTAAGATGATGCCGGACAAGTCCATCAACATGAGGGACGGTATCTACACGGTGTGCGACCTGGAGGAACCCCACTATTACCTGAAGCTGAGTATGGCCAAAGTCATCACCAAGCCCTCTCAGAAGACGGTTTTCGGCCCTGCCTGGCCGGTTGTGGCCGGTGTGCCGGTTCCTATCGGCCTGCCTTTTGGTTTTGTTCCTAAAAAGCCCACCAGGGCTACGGGTATGCTCATGCCCACCTTTGGCGAAGAGCAGGCGCGCGGCTTCTTTATGAGGGACGCCGGCCTGTATTTCGTTTTCGGAGATTATTTTGACTTTTCCATTACCGGAGACTATTACACCCTGGGTTCCTGGGCGGTAGACATCAACTCCCGCTATAAGGTCAATTACAAGTTCAACGGTAACTTCGGCCTGTCCTATTCCAACGACCAGTCCGGTGAAAAGGGCAGCAAAGACTTTGTGCAGTCCAGGAACTTTGGCGTCAAGTGGTCCCATTCCCAGGATTCCAAAGCTCATCCCGGTTCCACTTTCTCGGCCTCTGTGAACTTCTCCAGCCCGTCCAACAACCGCTACAACGCTACTTCTGTGCAGCAGGCGCAGCAAAACCAGATAGGTTCCTCCATCTCCTATTCTCATAACTGGAACGGCAAGTTCAGCCTGAGCGTGAATGCCATGCACAACCAGAACACCCGAGACTCCAGCTATTCCGTCACCCTCCCCAACATCACCTTCACGGTGAACCGTTTCTACCCTTTCAAGCAGAAACAGCGCGTGGGTAAGGAAAAATTCTACGAGAAAATCTCCTTCGGTTACAATACCTCCTTCCAAAACAAGGTGAACTTCAAACTGAGGGACATCCAGGACTATGTAATGGATGGGGACGAATACACTTACAAGACAGACCGTAACGGCAATACCTACCGCGTAAAGGAACTGGGGGACTCCCTGGGCATCAAGCTCCTGAACCGCATGACCAACGGTATGGCCCATAACTTCCAGATAGGCCTTCCCAGCTTCACGCTGTTCAAGTATATCAACGTCACTCCCAACGTGTCCTACGGCATGAACTGGATGTTCTCCAAGGGCCAGCAATATCTGGAAAACGAGTACGACAAAGATGGCAACCCCATCATGGTCAGGGACAAAGATGGCAATGATGTCATTGCCCAGAAGGTTATTACAGACCCCGGAACGGCCTTCAATACCTTTGGAGTTACGCATACCTATTCCGGCAGCATGTCCATGAGTACGCGCATCTACGGTATGTTCAACTTTGGCAAGCACCGGAAGATTCAGGCCATCCGGCATGTGATATCCCCTTCCGTCTCCCTTAACTTCAGCCCGGAAAAAGGAACGGCCTTTAACGGCTGGCGCACGCTGGATGCCTATTACGACAAGCGCGGTTCCTATCACGCGGAAAGCCAGTATAATATTTACAGTCTCAGCGGAAACCACAATTCGGTTTCGCCTCCCGGAAGGGGTAAGAGCGGTACTGTGTCGCTTTCCATTGGCAACAACCTGGAAGCCAAGGTGCGGGATTTGAGGGACACTACGGGAACGGGCTCCAAGAAGATCAAACTGCTGGATCAGCTGAATATCAACACCAGCTACAACTTCCTGGCAGATTCCATGAGAATGCAAAACGTGGGTATAACGGCCTCCACCAATCTTTTCAATAAGATTAACATCAGCGGAAACATGAACTTCGACCCTTACGCCATCAACGAAAAGGGCCAGCGTATCAACAAGTTCAATGTGGTGGCCACGGGCGTTCCGCTGCGCCTTACCAACGCTTCCCTGTCGGCCTCCTTCTCCCTCAATGGTAAGGGCGCCATCAACGGAAACGACGGCCGCAGCTCCGGTGGAGATGCCAATTCCTACGAGCGCATTTACTATCATCCCATTACCGGAGAATACATCCCGGGAGGCTATGTGTACTATATGAACCCCAACGCCCCCTGGTCCATCAATGTAAGTTATTCGTTCAACTACTCCAAGTCGTATACCTACCAGTCGGCCACGCAGGAGCTCATCACCAATAACAAGTTCACCCAAACCCTGAACTTGAGCGGACAGGTGAAAATTACTCCCCGTTTGAGCATCCAGGCCACTTCCGGTTTCGACTTCATGGCCATGAAGATAACCTCTACCCAGATTAGCGCCACCTACGACCTCCACTGCTTCAACATTGCCGTGTCCTGGGTGCCCATGGGTATGTACAAGTCTTACAGTTTCCGTATTGCCGCCAATGCATCGGCCCTGGCAGACCTCCTGAGGTTCAAGAAGAGCGATTCCTATATGGATAATCTGCTCCAGTAGTTGGAGCAGATTATCCAACCCTCGCGGGGCGTTCTTTACCCCCACCCTAAATCCCTCCCCTTTGGGAGGGACTTTTTTCGCCCTTTGGGCTTAGAGGATCTTCGATTCAGACTTGGAATCTTGAAAATTATCGTTATCTTTGCATTGGTTTTTCCAATCGGGAAACCGTCTTTACCTGAAATACATTCTATTTTGTTATGCCCCATAGCTTAATTGAACTGAATGCCATGAGCGAAGACCAGCTCAGAAGCATTGCCGAATCTATGAATATAAAAGGTGCCAAAAAAATGTCCAGAGCAGACTTAGGCTTTGCCATTTTGGACCAGCAGGCCATTTCGGAGTCCCAGAAACCCGTTATCTCCGAACCTAAGGCCAAGCGTCGCGGTCGCCCGCCCAAGAAAGAAGAAAAACCGGCCGCTCCCGTAGCGGAAGAGGCTGCACCCGCCGCTGCTCCTAAAGAGCGCAAGGGTAAGGGCCCCAAGGCCGATAAACCCGTGCAGAAGGCCGTAGAAGTGGTGGTCCCCATTGAAGAGGACGGCCCTATTACGGTAACGGTGGAAGAGGCTCCCCAGCCGCAGCCCAAAAAGCGCGGCCGCAAGCCCAAGAAGGAAGAGCAGCCCGCCGGCCCCGCTCCCTTACAGGCCGATGCCCCCGTGGAAGCTCCCGCAGAAGTGGATGGCAAAGAATTCATCCACAACCTGTTTGAAGACCTGAAGGACGATATGGCCCAGAAGGAAGAGCAGCGCCCCGCCAAGCATCAGAAGAAGGGCAACCAGAACCAAAATCAGAATCAGAACCAGAACCAGCAGCAACAGCAGCCCCAGAAGCCGGCCAAAATTGAGTTTGAAGGCTCTGTAGAGGCCACCGGCGTGCTGGAAATTATGCCGGACGGTTACGGCTTCCTCCGCTCCAGTGATTATAATTACCTGAACTCCCCCGACGATATCTACGTTTCCCAGCAGCAAATCAAGCAGAATGCCCTCAAGAACGGAGACACCGTCACCGGAGAAATCCGTCCTCCGCGCGAAGGAGACAAATATTTCCCGCTGGTAAAGATTAAGTTCATCAACGGCCGCACCCCGGAATTCGTACGGGATCGCGTTCCTTTCGACTTCCTTACTCCCCTGTTCCCCACGGAGAAATTCAACCTCCTGGGCCACGGACACGAGAAAGACCAGAGCATCCGCGTGGTAGATATGTTCACTCCCATCGGCAAGGGCCAGCGCGGCCTTATTGTGGCACAGCCAAAAACCGGTAAAACCATGCTCCTGAAGGCCATTGCCAACGCCATTGCAGACAATCACCCGGAGGTTTACGAGATTATCCTCCTGGTAGACGAACGTCCGGAAGAAGTGACGGATATGCAGCGCAGCGTAAAGGCAGAGGTTGTTGCTTCCACCTTTGACGAACCCGCCGAACACCACGTAAAAGTGGCCAATATGGTGCTGGATAAGGCCCGCAGGCTGGTAGAATGCGGCCACGATGTAGTAATCCTGCTGGATTCCATTACCCGTCTGGCCCGTGCCTATAACACCGTACAGCCCGCTTCCGGTAAGGTTCTCACCGGTGGTGTAGATGCCAATGCCCTCCAGAAGCCCAAGCGCTTCTTCGGTGCTGCCCGTAATATTGAAGGCGGCGGTTCCCTCACCATCCTGGCCACGGCCCTTACAGAAACCGGCTCCAAGATGGACGACGTTATCTTCGAGGAATTCAAGGGCACCGGTAACATGGAGTTGCAGCTGGACCGCAACTTGTCCAACAAGCGCATCTTCCCGGCCGTGAACCTGGTTCTGTCCAGCACCCGCCGAGACGATCTGCTCTACGATGCCTATACCAACAACCGCATCTGGATCCTGCGCAAGCTGCTGGCCGATATGAACCCCGTAGAGGCCATGACGTGGATGCAGCAGCATATGGACGAATTCAAGACCAACAAGGAACTGGTGGACAACATGTCCAAGTTCGGACGGTACGATTAATCCTCCTTTGTCATTCTGAACGAAGTGAAGAATCTCTACTCAGACACCATAGTTGCTCCGGCCACCACCCCTGGTACCGGAGCAATTTCCATAGTGCGCATCAGTGGTCCGGAGTCTTTCCGTATAACTGATGCAGTGGTTAAATTAAAGTCCGGAACAGTTTCTGACGCAAATGCTTACGCAATTCATTTCGGTGAAGTATTGCTGGATGGGAAGCTGTTGGACCAGGTGCTGGTGTCTGTATTCCGGGCGCCCCACAGTTACACCGGAGAAGACAGCGTAGAGATATCCACCCATGCATCGGCCTATATAGTAACGGAATTAATTGGCCTCCTGCTGAAAGCCGGCGCGCGCTTTGCCCAGCCCGGTGAATTCACCCGCCGTGCCTTCCTGAACGGCAAAATGGACTTGGCCCAGGCAGAGGCAGTGGCCGATGTCATCTCCTCCAACACGGCGGCCTCCCACCGCGTGGCCATGAATCAGCTGAAGGGCGGCTTTTCCACGGAACTCTCCACCCTCCGCTCCCAATTGTTGGAAATGGCCTCCCTTCTGGAGCTAGAATTGGACTTCAGTGAAGAAGAGGTAGAATTTGCCGATAGGAAACAACTGCTCACGCTCCTGGAAGATACCCGGAAGCATGTGGACAAACTGGCCGCCTCCTTCCACCAGGGCAATATGATCAAGAACGGCGTTCCGGTTGCCATAGTAGGTCCGGCCAATGCCGGAAAGAGCACTTTGCTCAACGCCCTGCTTGGAGAGGAACGTGCCATAGTAACGGACATCCCCGGCACCACCCGTGATACCATTGAGGAGACGCTGAACATAAACGGAATTCTTTTCCGTTTCATCGATACGGCCGGCATCCGCGAGTCGTCAGATACCGTAGAAAAGATAGGAATCGAGCGCACTTTCCGCAAAATTTCCGAGGCGGAAATCGTTCTTTGCCTCCTGGATGGCCGTTCAGAGGAAAGCGACCTTTTGAATAATTTGACGCTTCTGTTCCAGCACGTAGATTCCTCCCGTCAAGAGGTCTTTATCCTCCTCAATAAAGCTGACCAAATAGCCCAAGAAGATACTAACAAAAATGTTACGGCAATTAACAAATTTGTTTCATCTGCTGATAAAAAGGCAAATGTACTAATACTGTCGGCTAAGGAACAAAAGGGACTGAAGGGGCTGAAAGACGCCCTTTACGATACGGAAAAAGGTCTCATCCCCAACGAGGATTCTACCTTTGTAACAAACGTCCGTCATTTCGAGGCGCTGCGAAATGCATCATCGGCCCTCTCAGATTGCCACACTTCCCTCTCCCGCGGCATCCCTTCGGACCTGGTGGCCGAAGACCTCCGCCGCGCCCTGTCGGCCATCAATTCCATCTTGGGAACGGACCTCCTGGACCCCGAAGTCATCCTCCACAACATCTTCCAAAACCACTGCATCGGAAAGTAATACTAGCCCTTGAAACTGAAATATCCTCTCCAGCCACGTACGGAATAGTAAGAGTCGGCGCCATTGTGGAATGTAAATACGGTGTCGTAGCGACGCTCGCAAAACAATGCTCCGCCAAGGCTACGAATTGTTGAGGGTGTCGCTATCCAGCTTGATGTTTTTGTATCATATTCGCCTGTTTCCTGCAATTGCCGGTAAATGCTCTCTGTCAACAGTTCCAAACCCATCTGGCTTGCCTGGGCCATTGCGCTCCCTGCCGGTGGGTTCTTTTTCCTGAGGCTGAGAGCCTCATTATCATAACATAGACTTCTACGGAGAGCAGGAGACTCTTGCGAGCAGTCACAAAATATCAGTTCTCCGCTGTCCAATTGTAACAAATCCGGTTCTCCCCCGCTCTCTTCCATAAGTCGCAGCGTTTGAATGGCTTTGGGATTATTACGAAGAAACTTTTCCACCACCGCCCAATCAAGATTTGGGTGGCGGACCATGTTTTCAAGGAATCGGTGTTTTAATAATTCAATCATAATGTGTTCTCAACAACAAGACTTGGGTTATAAAGGATTCATTGCAAATATAATCATTTGCGAAAAAGTATTCTGCCCTGCAGGTGGATAGAAATGTTTCTTTTGCTAACTTTGTGTTTGAGTTAATGATTATATGGAAGAGAGAAACGACATCGTAATATACAAGTCCGAAGATGGGCTGGTCAAGATGGAAGCGATGGTTGACCCGGTGAACGAAACAATCTGGGCCAATCAGAAAGCGATAGCCGCATTGTTCGATGTTACCGTGCCGAATATCTCCTACCACTTTAAGAAGATTTTCGAAAGCGGAGAACTGGATGCCGGCACGGTAGTTAAAGATTTTTTAATTACCGCGCAGAGTGGCGCCAGAGGCACATCTGAAGAGAAAGTCAAGTATTATAACCTTGATGCCATTATTTCCATCGGCTACCGGGTAAATTCTTTCAGGGCGACGAAATTCCGCATCTGGGCAACCCAAGTCCTCAAGCAGTATATGCTCAAAGGATTCGCCGTCAATCGGAATGCGGTCTCTGAGCAGAAATATGAGGATTTGAAAAAGGCTGTCGCTCTGCTCGAGAACGTTTTCAGTAAAGAGTTGCTCCTCACTTCCGACCAGGCGACAGATCTGTTCGATGTCATCCGTGACTACACCTACGCCCTGGACACGCTGGACGCCTATGATTATCAAAGTCTCAAAATTGCTGATACGACGGCTCCCGAGCGCTTCCACGCCACCTATGAAAATGCCATTGAAGCCATCCAGAGCCTCAAGGAGAAGTTCGGAGGAAGCAATCTGTTTGGTGTAGAGAAAGATGCCTCCTTCCACAGTAGCATCGGCCAGATATATCAGACCTGGGAAGGGAAAGACCTCTACCCCAGCATTGAGGAGAAGGCCGCAATGTTACTATATCTTGTCGTCAAAAACCACTCCTTCGTGGACGGCAACAAACGAATCGCTGCCACGCTCTTCCTTTGGTTTATGCAGAACAACGGAATCCTTTACCGCCCCGACGGATCAAAGCGCATCTCCGATGCTTCTCTTGTCGCACTTACCCTGATGATTGCCGTGAGTCACACTGACGAGATGGACACGATGGTCAAGGTTGTCGTCAGCTTGATTAACCGGAAGAATTAGTCCGGCGAACTGTCCCCCGACGGAGTTGATAGAAATGTTTCTTTTGCTAACTATGTGTTTGAGTGAATGATTATATGGAAGAGAGAAATGGAATGTGCCTGGAAAGCCCACGACGGTCAGCAACCGGATGAATAGAATCAAAAAACGTTTATAACCTATAATAAAGAATACAACAAATAGTTAATTTAATGAATATGACAGAATGGGATAAGATGCAGGAGCATCAGATATACAATGATTTTGATGCAGATTTGTTCGACCTGAGAGTTGAAGCAAAAAAGTTGTTTAAAGAGTTTAACCGTACCGGGGACGAAGAAACCGAACGTCGTCAGGACATCATGCGAAGGCTCTTCAAAAAAATAGGTGAACGAGTGTGGATGGAGCCGAACTTTACATGTGAGTTTGGCAAGAACATCACCATCGGGAGTGATGTATATATCAATTTCGGATGCACACTCTTGGATTGCGGTCAGATAACGATAGGTAATAACACGTTGCTGGGACCTAACGTAAGTATGTATTCTGCCAACCATTCACTCGATTCCGCAGAGCGTATAGCAGGCGCCTTGATTCCCGAACCTATTACCGTAGGCAACCGAGTTTGGATAGGCGGTGGTAGCACTATTCTTAGTGGCGTTACCATAGGTGACGATAGTGTCATCGGCGCTGGAAGCGTCGTAACACATGATATCCCGTCAGGAGTACTGGCAGCAGGTAATCCCTGTCGTGTCATAAGAGAAATTACAGATAAGGACAAAGTCGGTTTTATTGTTTAGTATAAACAGAATTTCGTTCAGCAGATCGGATTTTTTGACCTTCAATAAGATGAAACGCTTTAAGTTATTCACCGTTATCGCTTTATTCGTTATGGCCATTCCCTGCAACGCACAACTCACCATCAACATCCGATACACCGGAGCCAAGGGCGCCGCTAAAAAATATGTAAAAGAAATGGAAGAGAGCGGAATTGCCGACCGCATCCGCGCCGTGGAAGGATGTCTCCGCTATGACTATTTCTTCCCGGCCGATGATCCGGAAGGACTGCTTCTCATTGATGAATGGGCCGACCAGGCCGCCCTGGACCGTTACCACGCTTCCCCGATGATGGGAGAGGCTGCTGCGCTTCGTGAAAAATACGAACTGGGCGGACGCCAGATCCGGAGATTCAATCCGCTGGCCCAGGATGCCCGGGCTTTCGTCCAGACTGTTGATTTCTCCGTCTGGCCCCAAGGACAGCCCAACACGGCTTATGCGCAATATTTCACTGGCAACAGCTATCTGGCGCCGATGGATGGCGGCGTGGCCAACGTGACCTTTGAGCCCGGTTGCCGGAACAACTGGCATATCCACCATAGGCAGGTCCAGGTCCTGATTTGCGTAGCCGGCCGCGGCTGGTATCAGGAATGGGGTAAACCGGCTGTGCAACTTGTTCCGGGCACCATCATTGAGATCCCCGAAGGAGCCAAACACTGGCACGGAGCGGCAGCCGACAGCTGGATGCAGCACCTGACCTTCCATAAAGACGTTCAGGATGGCGCCTCCAACGAATGGCTGGAACCTGTCTCCGACGAGCAGTATAGGAGTGTCAGAAACTAATTCCCAAGGAACATTTACCCAGATATTTTCCAGCCTTGTTGGCAGCGGCGCTTAGAATCTTTTGCCTAAGCAGAACTGAATGCTTTCTGCAGCTCTGAATCTGTGAGCCTTTAGGACAATTCCCAGGTACATGTCGGCCGCCTTCGGGAAGTAGTACTTGAGAGTAACCATCTGATACAAGACCTGGGCCTGTTCCAGGCCGTCGTTATGGTGCAGATAGCGTCCCAGACCAACCATCAGCGAGAAATCGCGGTAGCTCATCTCGTGCAGAACGGAAATACCGCAGGAAACCGGATCGTACTTCAGTCCCTGGCCGTCGCTTTCCGCAATCTTATCGCAGAACGGCGTAACGTACAAGTCGAAGCCCAAACCGCTGGCCTGCGTGCGGGCATACCGATAAAAGGCGTTCACCTGGAAGGAATACTTGAAGTAACGGTCATTCTCCCAAGTCCCCTTCTCTTCTAAAGTCTTCAGTTGACTGGCCTCGTTGCTCATGATGCCGCCGGAGAACTGCACGGCAAACTGAAAGCGGCGTTTGAATCCATCGTCTTCAGGCTCGAGGGGCTGCTTTTCCACGCTGCGCGGAGACTTCATTCCCACGCGCATGGCCAGTTCAAAGGCATTCAGGCCATAATTCGGGAAGGTGACGGCACCGTTGGAGTGATGGTTGAAAAAGAGGCCGATACCTACGTCAAAGCGGCGCGAAAGGGCATACTGCGCCTGCAGTCCCAAAGAGATATGAGCATTGACAGGCGAAGAAATCATCACGTTCCAGGGGTTGGTGTCCGGATTATAAAGCCTGCTGAACACGAATCCAAGCCCAAACTCTCCGCTGTATCCAAGACTGAAACCTCCCACCGTAAGGAACGGACGGTCAAAATAACCGTACAGGCTATAAATATTGCCCATACCCGGTCCGTTGACGGCTTTTATGCCGGCAAGGGCGTCAAACTGAAAGCCTATACCCACCTCCGGATGCTTGCAAATGGAGGCAAAAGGAGATGAGCTATTATCGGACCAGCCCAATTTGACATCGAAGGTGGGAAATACCGGTGCTACCTTTTCCCCGAAGAGGTCCGGGTAAAAGCGACCGTCGTACAAAGTCTTGCTGGCACCAGCGTAAACCGATACATTCTGGGCCGATACCCTTCCGGCAGTCGCTGCCAGAAGGAGTATCATACAGAATATAAATGGTTTGGGCCTCATAGTCCGGTAAACTCGTTATACTTCTTCCTTGTGGAAGAGGTTGGCGGCTTCAAGGCTGTACGGGAAGGCCGGGTGATCGGTAAGGATACTGGCTTTCTTCAGGTACTTCTCAAGGGCCGGACGGAATGTCGGATGGGCACAGTTGTCAATGATGCAGCGGGCACGCTCCACTACATCGAGGCCGCGTAAGTCGGCTACGCCCTGCTCCGTTACAATCACCTGCACCGTCTTGCTGGTGTGGTCCACGTGGCTGGCAATGGGAACAATGCAGGAGATCTTTCCATTCTTGGCCGTAGATTTGGTGATGAAGATGGACAGGCCGCTGTTCTGGCAGAAGTCGCCGCTGCCACCCACGCCATTCATCAAGAGGCTGCCGTCTACATAGCTGGAATTGGTATTTCCGTACAGGTCTGCCTCAATAACGGTGTTGATGGAAATGACACTCAGGCGGCGGATCACCTCCGGGCTGTTGCTTATTTCCATGGGCCGAAGAACAATCTTGTCCTTCAAGGTATCCACCTTCTTCAGGAATTCCCGCATCTTCTTGGGAGACATGGTGATGGCCGTAGAAGAAGCAGCATCCACCTTGCCGCACTCAATCAGGTCCACCAGGGAATCCTGCATCACCTCTGAATAGATGGTAAGGTGCTCAAAATTAGACTTTTTAAGACCGGCCAGCACGGCATTGGAAACGGCGCCAATACCGGCCTGGAGCGGCGGCAGCGGGTTGCACAGCCTGCCGGCTTCCACCTCCTGCTCCAGGAAGTGGATAAGGTTTTCGCTCATGCGGTCGAAGTCTTCGTCTCCGGGAGCGTCGGCAATGCCGCAGTCCGGAATGTCGCTGTGTACAATGGCCACAATCTTATCCGGGTCGCAGGGAATGTAAGGTGTGCCCACGCGGTCGCTCACCTTGGTGATGGGGATGGGCTGCGTGTTGGGAGCGGGCTCCGGGCTGTAGATATCGTGAATACCGCGGATGTTCTCCGGTACGGAAGTATTGATTTCTACAATCACCTTCTTGGCGCAGGCCACATAGGTCTCGGAAGCACCTACAGAAGTGGTAGGAATAATGTTACCGTTCTCATCAATGGAGCTGGCCTCAATCAGAGCCACATCAATAGGGTTCAGATAACCGCTGCGTACCCACTTAGGCATAAGGCTCAGGGGCATATCCACATATTTTACCTTGC
>DFLI01000022.1:8870-10919 GCA_002373715.1 Bacteroidales bacterium UBA3623 | reverse complement strand
TTACCATGCTGGACGGCCTTCGCAACGCCGGGGCTGCCGTCACCTACGTAAAGGGCTGCGCCATCCGGGACACCCAGAGCAACAACATTGCCCAGGCCGCGCAGGCTGCCCGTCAGGCCGATGTGGTGGTGGCGGTAGTAGGAGGCTCATCGGCCCGGGATTTCCGCACCAAATACATTGACACCGGCGCCGCCGTGGTGGACCAGACCGCCGTCTCCGACATGGAGGCCGGTGAGGGCTTCGACCGCAGCACGCTGGACCTCATGGGTTTGCAGATGGACTTGCTGCAGGCGCTCAAGGCCACCGGCAAGCCGCTGGTGGTGGTGTACATCGAAGGGCGCCCGCTCAATAAGAACTGGGCGGCAGAGAATGCCGATGCCCTCCTCACCCTCTGGTACCCCGGAGGAGAAGGCGGCACCGCCCTGGCCGATGTACTCCTGGGCCGATACAACCCCGCCGGACGCCTCTCCGTGAGCGTTCCCCGCAGCGTGGGCCAGCTGCCGGTATACTACAACCGCAAGATGCCCTACAGCCACGACTACGTGGAAGAAAGCGCCGCTCCGCTGTACCCGTTTGGTTACGGACTCAGCTACACCACGTTTGAGTATAAAAACCTCCTGGTAAGTGGTTCTAACATCAATTCCATCTCCGTCACAGTGGATGTAACCAATACCGGCAATATGGCCGGAGACGAGGTAGTGCAGGTATACATCCGGGACCTGGTAGCCTCTACGGCCCGTCCCCGCAAGCAGCTTTGCGCCTTCAAGCGCGTGAAAGACATCGGCCCGGGGAAAACCGTCACCGTAACCCTGCCGCTGGAGCGCAGCGCCTTCGAACTGGTGAATCCCGCCATGCAGCGCGTGGTAGAACCCGGTGAGTTCGAAATTCAGGTGGGAGCCTCCTCCGAAGACATCCGCTTAAAACAAACCATACTCTATGAATAGCCTTCTCCTACTGTTAACCGCCGTGCTGCCCTACTGGCAGGACATCCAGGCCACCTCTGTGAATGCAGAGACCAGGCGCACGGAAGTGGTTTATTTCGCCCAAAGGGCCGATGCCCTCACCAAGGGTTTCCGCGAGAGTGAAAACTACAAGAGCCTGAACGGAACCTGGGACTTCAAGTACTTCGAAGACCACCGGGAGATGCCCGGTCAAGCCGGGCATGACGGGACTGAGGCCGGGCATGACGGGACTGAGGCCGGACAGGACGGGACGGAAGCCGGCGTCATGGCCGATGGGATCGGCCATCTCCAGTGGGACAAGATCCAAGTGCCCGGCAACTGGGAGGTGCAGGGATGGGGCATTCCCATCTACACCAACATTGCCTACGACTTCTGCCCGGTAGACCCGGTGCCCGGCGTGCTGCCGGAGGCCGTTCCCGCCGCCCTGTACCACCGCAGCTTCACCGTTCCGGACAGCTGGAAGGGCCGTGAGGTATACCTGAACCTGGCCGGCACCAAGAGCGGTACCTACGTATATGTAAATGGTCAGGAAGTGGGCTACAGCGAAGATTCCAAAGACCTGGCCCGCTTCCGCATCACGGACTATCTGAAACCCGGAGAGAACCAGCTCCTGCTTAAGATTTACCGCTACACCCAGGCCTCCTGGCTGGAAGACCAGGACTTCTGGCGCATCTCCGGCTTGGAAAGAGACGTATACCTCTCCTGCGAGAAAACCCACAGCGGCTTTAACTTCAACGTCATTTCCTCCGTTACGCCAGACCTGCAGAAGGGCCTTTTCCAGCTCAAGCTGCACGCCGACGTACCCACCGAGGTGTTTTACGAGCTGCTGGATGCCAAGGGCCAGGCCGTAGCCGATGCCGTTTTCGAGTTCTCGGGAGATATCCTTACCGTATGTGACACTATTCCCGGCGCCCGCCTGTGGACGGCCGAAACGCCCGAGCTGTATACCCTCCTGCTCCGGGTAAACGGGGAATACACCCGCTTCCACGTGGGCTTCCGCCGCCTGGAGATTGTAGAGATTCCCGATCAAGTCGGGAATGACGGGACAACCCGTATGGTGAAGGCCTTCCTGGTGAACGGACAGCCC
>DFLI01000022.1:0-8808 GCA_002373715.1 Bacteroidales bacterium UBA3623 | reverse complement strand
TCAAGTTCAAAGGAGTGAACCTGCACGAGCATAACCCCTACACCGGCCACTATGTAACCCGGGAAAACCTGCTGGAAGACCTCAGGCTCATGAAGCTGGCCAATGTGAACGCCATCCGCACCTGCCATTACCCGCAGTCCCGCGAATTCTACGAGCTGTGCGACTCCCTGGGCTTCTACGTGTACGACGAAGCCAATGTGGAAACCCACGGCATGGGATACGAGCCCAAACGCACCATGGCCAACCGCACCGAGTGGCTCACCAAGCACATGGACCGCACCCTCAACATGTACTACCGCACCTCCAACTACCCCTGCGTCACCCTTCTTTCGCTGGGTAACGAGGCCGGTAACGGTACCATCTTCTACGAAACCTATAAAGCCCTCAAGGCCCTGGAGAAGGACGGCATGAACCGCCCCGTGGTATATGAAAGGGCCGAGGCCGACTGGAATACCGACTTCCTGAACCCCATGTACCCCGGCACCGAGTGGCTCCGGAGAATGGGTGAAAACTATTCCCAGAAACCCATCGCTCTCTGCGAGTACTCCCACGCCATGGGTAACTCCAATGGCTCGCTGGACTGGATGTGGGAACAGTTCTACGCCCACAAGCACCTGCAGGGCGGTTTTATCTGGGACTGGGTGGACCAGGGCCTCTACGACAAGGAGCGCGGATGGACCTACGGAGGAGACTACGGAGAGAATGCCCCCTCCGATGCCAACTTCTGCTGCAACGGCCTGGTGAATCCGGACCGGGATCCTCATCCGGGTTACTACGAAACCAAGCATGCCTATCAGAACGTGAGCATCACTCCCGTTGATGCAGCTAACGGCGTTTTCCAAATCTTCAACCGCAATTATTTCACAGACCTGAGCGCCTACACCGTGAGGTACTGGGTAGAAAGGGACGGCAAGCGCCCCTTCTGGTGGTTCAAGCACAGAAAGAAATTCACCACCGCACCCCAGACCGGAGAGGAATTCCAGGTGAAGCTGCCCAAGATGAAAAAGGACGGGCAGTACCGTATTTTCTTTGAGGTATACACCAATCGGGATCTCCCGCTGGTAGAGGAAGGAACCATCCTGGCCTGCGACGAAGCCCTCCTCAAATGTACCGGAGAGCGGGAAGCGCGCGTGGTTAAGGGAACGCTGGAATTCACCAACGGAGACACCCAGGTGGTGGTTCGCGGCAGCAAGGTAGAGCTGGTCTTCAATAAGGCCGATGGGTACATCAAGAGCTGGAAAGTGAACGGGAAGGATATGGTGGACCCCGCCTTCGGCATCCGTCCCAACTTCTGGCGCGCTCCCATTGACAACGACTACGGCAACTACGCCCCTCACCGCACGGCCCAGTACAAGGAAGTGGGGAAACCGGAATCGGTGAACGTGAGCAAGCAGGAAGACGGCACCCTTCTCATTGCCGTGAAGGGCCAGGGCGTCCGGGCCAGTGAAAACTACACCATCTACCCCGACGGCACCATCAAGGTGGCCGTTCACACAGATCCCGGCACCAACAAGAATGTAGAAATCCCCCGCCTGGGCTTCCGCATGAGGGTGGCCGATGATGCCTTCCGCTACTTCGGCCGCGGCCCCGTGGAGAACTATTGGGACCGTTCCTCCTGCACCTTCAAGCGCATCTGGAACTCTTCTGCATCGGCCGAATACTATCCTTACGTAAGGCCCCAGGAAACCGGCCACCACACAGATACCGACTGGCTTTCCATCGGCGGCCTTTCCGTGGTACGCACGCAGGAGCATCCATTTGAGTTCAATGCCCTCCGCCTCACCGTGGAAGACCTGGACGGAGGCATGGACAAGTCCCAGACGCACCTTTGCGACGTTACCCCGCGCGATTTCACCGAGCTGTGCATAGACTACCGCATGAGCGGCGTAGGCGGCTACGACAGTTGGGGTTCCCGTCCCGAGAAAGCCCGCACCCTCTGGAGCACGGAAAGCTATTCCTACTCCTTCATCCTTACCCCCGACAAACCTGAAAAAACCATCCGATATGAATAAATGGATTCCTGCGCTGGCTTTGGCCCTAGCGCTTACCGCCTGTGAGGAAAAGCCCTACGGTGCTCTTCCCTCTCCCGCCCAACTGGCCTGGCAAGATATGGAAATGAACATGTTCTGCCACTTCGGGCCCAACACCTTCACCGGCCTGGAATGGGGAGAAGGAACGGAGGCCGAAGACATTTTCAACCCCACAAACCTGGACTGCCGTCAGTGGGCCCGCACCGCCAAAGCTGCTGGCTTCAAAGGCATCATCATCACCGCCAAGCACCACGACGGCTTCTGCCTCTGGCCCAGCCCCGTTTCCACGCACACCGTACGGGAAAGTGCCTGGAGAGACGGCCAGGGAGACGTTCTGAAGGAACTCTCCGAGGCCTGCGCCGCCGAAGGAATTAAGTTTGGCGTATACATTTCTCCCTGGGACAGAAACGACCCTCATTACGGCACCCCGGAGTATAACGACGTCTATGTCCAAACCCTGGAGAGCGTGCTGGGAGGCGCCTACGGACCCGTTTTCGAGCAGTGGTTCGACGGTGCCAACGGCGAAGGCCCCAACGGGAAAAAGCAGGTCTATGACTGGCCGCTTTTCAACGGAACCGTGCTCAAGAACCAGCCCCAGGCCGTCATCTTCAGCGATGTAGGCCCGGGTTGCCGATGGGTGGGCAACGAGGAAGGCCACGCCGGCCGCACCAACTGGGGCACCCTGAACGTGGAGGGCTTCACCCCCGGAGCAGGCGGTCCTTCCCATGAGTCCCTGAACGAGGGTGACGTGTACGGCACCCACTGGGTTCCGGCCGAAACGGACGTTTCCATCCGCCCGGGCTGGTTCTGGAGAGAGTCGGAAAACGACCAGGTGAAGAGCGTAAACCAGCTTCTGAAGATTTACTACGAAAGCGTGGGCCGCAACTCCCTGCTGCTTTTGAACGTACCCCCGGACACCCGCGGCCATCTGCATGAAATCGATTCCACCCGCCTGATGGAATTCCGCAGCGCTCTGGACCAGATTTTTGCCGAAAACCTGGCCATCGGCCAGAAGCGTCACGGCCGGGAATGGACGGTAAAGGTGAACCCCGAAAAGCCCTTCAACCGCGTAGTGCTCACCGAAGACATTGCCAAGGGCCAGCGTGTGGCTTCCTTCATTGTAGAGGCCCGCACGGCCGATGGCTGGGAGCAGTTGGCAGAGGAAAGCACCATCGGCCACAAGCGCATTCTCCTGGTGCCGGAAACCTCCACCTCAGAGCTCCGCGTCACCGTTACCGATGCCCTGGCCAAACCGCTGCTGGGCGCTATCGGCCTGTATTACGACCCTATCTATACTGAATAAACTTATAGAACTATGAAAAACGTTGCCCTTGTCCTGGCCAGTGGCGGTCCCCGCGGATTTGCCTACATTGGCGCCATTGAGGAACTGCAGGCCCGTGGCTACAACATTACCTCCGTGGCCGGTGCCAGTGCCGGTTCGCTGGTGGGCGGTATTTATGCTGCCGGAGGAATCAAAGCCTTCAAGGAATGGATCAGCGCGCTGGATCCCATGAAAATCATGTCCCTGATGGACGTTTCCGTAAGTAAGACCTACTTGGTGAAAGGAGAAAAGGTAATTAAGGCCATCGAGGCCAGGGTGCCGGAAGTGAACATTGAAGACCTGGAAATCCCTTTCACGGCTGTGGCTACAGACCTGTACACCGGAGAGGAAGTGGTTTTCCGGAAAGGACCCCTGTTCCAGGCCATCCGGGCATCCATTTCCATTCCCTCCATGTTCAAGCCCGTGAAGTGGAAGGGGCGCACGCTGGTAGACGGCGGCATGGTGAACACCCTGCCCATAGACCGGGTTCAACGCACGCCCGGAGACATCCTGGTAGCCTTCAACGTAAACCAGATAGACGCCGCCGAAATCCAGGGCTTCCTGGACAGCCGCGCCGCCATAGAAGAGAAGAGCTGGAGTGAATATGAAATCCTGAGCCGTATCCGCGCCGGCATTCACCGGCACCAGCTGGATGCATCGGCCAGTAACAGCTGGATTCCCGTGGGGGCCGGAGGCAACTTCCACTCCATCCTCCAGCGCAGCTTTGGCATCATGAACTGCAGCCTCGCGCGCATGGCCCTGGAGAAAACGCCGCCGGACATTCTGGTGAGCCTCCCCTACGACTCTTACCACGGTGTGTACGGTTATACCCACGCCAAGGAGATTATTGAATTGGGCCGAAAGCTGATGGCCGACGCCCTGGACCAATACGAAAAGAAGAATGCCTAAGGCCGCCACCATCAAGGATATCGCCCGGGAAGCGGGGGTTTCGCCCTCGCTGGTCTCCTTCGTGTTCAATGGAAAGAACCGCGTGGGAGAGGAAACCCGCCGGCGCATCCTGGAAGTGGCCGACAGGCTGGGCTACCGCGCCGGCCAGGCTGCCCGCGTACCCTGGCCCGCTGCGCATCTGGTGGGCGTCATCGTGCCTTCTCTGGAGGACGCGCCCCTGCAGGAGCTTTCCGACTGCGCCTACCGGCGGGGGTACACCGTGCTGTTTGCATCGGCCAAAAACGACCCTGTGCGCTTCTGCCACCTGGTGCGCGCCCTGGCCCAGAAAGGCGTGGAAGGCTTCGTGGCTTCTCCCCTGCCCGGCGAGGAAGAAGACTGCCTCACCGCGCTGGACGTAACTGAAAAACCTTATGTACCGCTGGGTTCAAACCCAGACCAAACCATACAAGAATTAATTCAAAAGATATGAGTAAACTTACTATCGTTGGAAAGACCCTTCCGCTTATGCCGTGGGAAGACCGCCCGGCCGGTTGCAACGCCCCCCTGTGGCGCTACAGTGCCAACCCCGTGATTCCCCGGGACCTGCTTCCCAACTCCAACAGCATCTTTAACAGTGCCGTCGTACCGTTCAAGGACGGCTTTGCAGGCGTGTTCCGCTGCGACGACACCAACCGCCGCATGACCCTCCACGCCGGCTTCTCCAAAGACGGTATGCACTGGGACATTAATCCCGAAACCATCAAATTTGAAGGCGCCAACCCCGAGGTGGGTCAGTGGGTATACGGTTACGACCCCCGCGTGGCCTTCATCGAAGACCGCTTCTGGGTGAGCTGGTGCAACGGCTACCATGGCCCCACCATCGGCCTGGCCTGGACCAAAGATTTCGAGACTTTCCACCAGGTAGAGAACGCTTTCCTGCCGTACAACCGCAACGGCGTACTCTTCCCCCGCAAAATTAACGGCCGCTTTGCCATGCTCTCCCGCCCGTCTGACACCGGCCACACCGCCTTCGGAGACATCTTCTACAGCGAATCGCCGGACATGGAGTTCTGGGGACACCACCGCCACGTAATGGCTCCCGCCCCGTTTGAGGTGAGCGCCTGGCAGTGCAT
The DNA here is from genome assembly GCA_002373715.1 of Bacteroidales bacterium UBA3623. Taxonomy (GTDB): domain Bacteria; phylum Bacteroidota; class Bacteroidia; order Bacteroidales; family UBA932; genus Cryptobacteroides. The sequence goes on along the minus strand of DFLI01000022.1, from coordinate 3,436 downwards.
GAAGATTGGTGCCGGCCCCGTTCCCATCGAAACCTCGGAAGGCTGGCTGCTCTTCCACCACGGCGTGCTGCACAGCTGCAACGGTTACGTGTACAGCTTCGGCAGCGCCCTGCTGGATCTGAACGAGCCCTGGAAGGTTCTGGCCCGCAGCGGTCCCTACCTGATTAGCCCCCAGAAGCCGTATGAGTGCATGGGAGACGTGCCCAACGTGTGCTTCCCCTGCGCCGCCCTGCACGACAGCGCCACCGGACGCATTGCCATCTACTACGGCTGCGCCGACACCGTCACCGGCCTCGCCTTCGGCTACATCCCGGAAATCATAGAGTGGACCAAGAAGACCAGTATTGTCTGACCAGTATTGTCTAGCCTCGCGCTGGCTCCTATAGCTTGCCGCCTTGACACAGAATCTGCCTTCTACGGCGTTCCACGTGTCAAGGCGGCATTGTTTTCGTCGCCTTTCGGCGTTTCTCTTGCCGCCTCGACGCCAAATCGGCCATCTAGGCCTTTCCCGCTGTCAAGGCGGCAGAGGCTAACGGTTGCCTTTGGCGCGGTTGTGCGTTCTGCAGAGCATCTGGCAGTTGGAGATGTCCGTGTCGCCGCCCTTGGACCAGGCCGTTACGTGATCTGCATCCATGTCCTTGAGGTCCCAGATTTTGGTGTGGTTGGCATCGTGGCCCACGGCACACAGCGGACAGTTGGACTCGCCCTTTTCTCGGGCTAAGGCTGTCTGCCTGGCATACACGGTCTTTTTAGTGGGCTCGTCAAACACGCGGACGTTCAGCAGTTTGGTATTCTGACAGCCGTCCAGAATGTATTCGTAGATGCCCCTCTTGTCTTTTACGTAGAAGCTTTCGTATAGTTCTCTCACCTTATCGGCCACCGCTGAAGGATTATAGGCCGATTTGTGGAAACGCTCATACAGTTCGCCCCACCTCAGACCGCACATCTCCTTTTCCGGAGTCATGTCAAAGACGGAGGTTATCCAGTCTATGACAGAGGTGAAATATGCTTTTAGTTCCGTAATGTCTTCGTCGTAGCGGTGCGCAGCCATATAGTCCTCGATGTGCCCCTTACTTACCCAGTCTAAAGCGGCCTCCAGGTAGTCTTGCCGCTTGGCCGTGCCGGGGATGAAGCAGCTCCACTTGTTAATGTTGGTGTTGTTGGAGTTGGAAAACTCTTCTTTGGCTTTGGTGACAAAGGGACCGGAATACACAGCATTGAGGGTTTCCTGATTATTGAGGGGAATGCCCACTATATTAATGGTGCGGAACCAATCCTTAATTTCCTTCTCCGTGCCTTCACAAACGTAGATTAGGAGCTTGGTGTTCAGGAACTTCTCCTGCTCGTCGGGGTTTAAGGCCGAGAAATACCAGGGGCGGCCATCGGCATCTATCCAGGCAAACTTTTCCGTGAGGAAACGCCCCAGCGAGGTAATACGCTGCTGGCCGTCCAGCACTTCGTAGCGGTCTTCGCCCACCTTGGAAAAGTAGATGAGCCCCAGCGGATAGCCGCTGCGAACAGACTGAATAACATCCACTTCCTTCTTGCCGCCATTCTCGGCATACAGATAGTGACGCTGGAACTCCGGCTGAATAGTGAGCCGGCCGGAGAGGCCGTACAGCCCCTTTCCTTCATATTCATTATACTGGAATCCTTTGCAGATATCTCCAATGCTCCAGTCGGTTACAAGTCGTGCTATCATAATCTTTTGTTTTATAGGCCGATAGACAGGGGCTTCGGCTATTATCATTGTTTTTTGCGGATTAAGATGCGTGAATATGGTACTTTGGGCATTCCACCCACTAGCATATACAAATCTCCCGCTGCAGAATGCCCCCTCATTTGTTGTTTGTGTTCTTTAGGTATTCCTCCAACTCCAATGCTTTGCCCTAGATATCCGCTGCCAAGTCCCACTATTTCAAACTGTTCGGGACAGTACTGTCCTAAAAAAGAATCTGGAACCCCCATTACTCCTGTATAGTCTGAAGGTATAGACTCTACACTGGGTACATCAATGGCATCATAATTCTCATATTTCAGATATCCTCTCTCTTTCACATCTTTATTCTTCCCAAATCGGATGTTATCACGCGCCGTCATAAGTTTCAAAGGCTCATGGCGACGTCCATGCTCAAGATTAGTGAACCAGCAAACTGCCGGAACTTTAATGTATCTATCATCAGGATTATACCCTTTGGATCGGACATATTTCTGATTTGCCTCAAGAAGATTCTCATACGGAGCCTTATACACCATCGAAAGATTGAAACCGATCCCGGACCATACCTGATTAGTTTGGATTAAGGGGAAAACCTCTTTGTAATGAATGGCATTCATATGCCCAAGAATCAAGAAGTGTTTTTTGCCGGCAACAATCCAAGCGACAAACTCCCTAAACAACGAGAACGGCGGGTTGGTTACTATGATATCGGCTTGGTCGCGGAGGGCGCATACCTCGGGGCTGCGGAAGTCTCCGTCGCCCTCCAGGTAGTGCCACTCCAGGTCGTCTATATCTATGCGGCCGCTGCCGTTGGTGTCCCGGGTGAGTTCGAAGATCTTTCCCTTGATGCGGGTTTTATCGGCATCATACCAGGGGCTTTCCGTTTCGAAGAGGGTGGGCTCGTAGTCTTTGTACTTCTTGCTTTCTACGGCGTACGACGTGCTAATCAGGCGTTTAAGGCCTAATCGCTCGAAGTTTTGGGCGAAGAAACGGGTGAAGTTGGACCACTCAGGGTCGTCGCAAGGCAGGAGAACTGTCTTGTCGCGAAAGGTGTCCGGGTTATACTCCAGGTAGGCGTTTATCTCCTTTTGGATATCGGCATACTGGGTGTAGAACTCGTCATTCTTGGCAGCCTTAGCGGCGCCAAGATTCGTGTTGTTGGCCATAAGCTGCGCTCTTACGGCACTTGCGACTTATCCGGAGAAGCGGCACTATACGGCACGAAAAAAGGCATGGACCTTTCCAATCCATGCCCTGGGCCGTAGGATGCCGCAACAATGGATAAGTCGAGTCCACGCCAAAGCGCAGACACTCGCGACTCATCCGGCATGTTGCATTGAAATTTCCTACGTTTCAGGGCAACCGAATAGGTAGCAAATGCTAAATGTATGTATGGCAACTCCTTAAGAGTTGCTTCACAAATTTAATGGTTTTTCGTAAGAAACAGAAAAATAATCGTAAGAAACCCACAAAACACCCCCTGAAACAACACAACTTTTTCACCGATTGTTGGAAATGCCATGCCCGCGTTGTACTTTGGCGGCATGAAAGAGTCGTATCATATCTGCTTCACTTCGCACGATGAGGTTATGTTTCGGGACGAGGAAGATCATGGCATGTTTGTGAACCTGCTGGCGCTGCGAGCCTATGCCGAGGATGCCGACATTATTGTGGATGCCGAGATGTCTACCCATGTCCATCTGAATGCTTTCACCA
>DFLI01000087.1 GCA_002373715.1 Bacteroidales bacterium UBA3623 | reverse complement strand
AGGAAGACTGGCAAACGGCCGTGAACATGTTCAAGGAATGCCTGCGACGCACCCCGGAAGACCTGGACGCCAAGGAAAATTACCTGTATGCCCGCAACAAACTGCAGGAGCAACAGCAGAACCAGGATCAGAACCAAAACCAGGACCAGAATCAGGATCAAAACCAAGATCAGAATCAGGACCAGAACCAAGACCAAAATCAGGATCAGCAGGACCAGAACCAGAATCAGGACCAGCAGAACCAGAATAACCAGGATAACAAGAAGGGCCAGCAGCAGCAACAACAGCAGCAGCCGCAGATAAGTCCCCAGCAGGCCCAGCAGATGCTGCAGGCCATCCAGGAAAAAGAAAAGCAGACCCAGGAAAAAGTGGACGAGAAGAAGGCCGAGGCCCTCAAATCCCGTCAGAAGGAAAAGAATTGGTAGCGTATGAAAAGACTGTTAACCCTCCTCACCGCCTTACTGGTAACCGGGGCCGCATGGGCCCAGTCCAGCATTCGCGTAGAAGTGCACAATATTGTTGAACTGTCCGAACGGTTCAACTTGGTGTTTATAGTGGAAGGAGAGCATGCTCCCTCCGACTTCCAGTGGAACGCCGGAGACGACATAACGGTGGTATGGGGCCCCCAGAAGGGCACTTCCCGCAGCGTCCAGATGATTAACGGCAAAACCACCCGTTCTTCCCAGACTTCCTACACCTACATCCTGCAGGCCAAGAAAACCGGCAGCCTCACCATCCCGCCCGCAGTGGCCACCGTCAAAGGAGATGAAATCCGCTCCAAGTCCGTTACCATTCAGGTGGTGGACGACGGCTCCTCCTCCGGCGGAAACACCGCCGGACAGGGCTCTTCGCAGGGCAGCCAGGAGCAGGCCCAGACAGCCTCAACGGGCCAGGCCGATATCTTCATGCGCCTGAGCCTGAACCGCACTTCCGTAGTAGTGGGAGAGCCCATCACCGCCACCCTCAAGATTTATCACCGCACCAATCTGGCAGGCTTTGAAAATGTCCGCTTCCCTTCCTTCAACGGCTTCTGGAGCCAGGAAGTGGAGGCCCCGGACAATATTGAATTTCAGCGCGAGCAGGTGAACGGAACCATGTACAACAGCGCCGTTCTGCGCCGCTGGGTGCTCATTCCGCAAAAGGCCGGAGACCAGAACATAGACCCGGCCGAGGTAGTGTGCCTGGTGAACGTGCAGCAGCGCCGCTCTACCGGTTCCATCTTTGACGATTTCTTTGGCAGCGACTATGTAACTACGCGTCAGCGGGTATCGGCCAAAGCCCCCACCGTGCATGTATCAGCCCTGCCCTCCAATGCTCCCGCATCCTTTGGCGGCGGCGTGGGAGATTTCCAGGTGAAGGCCCACCTGAGCAAGGATTCCCTCAAGACGCACGATGCCGCTTCCTTGATTGTAACGGTTTCCGGAAAGGGCAACGTGGCCCTGCTGGAAGCCCCCAAGATTAACTTCCCGCCGGACTTTGAAGTGTACGACGTAAAAACCAGCGTAAACACCGACAAGAGCGGGACTTCCGGTTCCAAGACCTTCGAATATCCCTTCATTCCCCGCAGCCCCGGCCAGTTTGAAATTGGCCCCGTGCAGTACAGCTTCTACGACGTGAACCAGCGCCGGTACCATACGGTTTCCACCGGCGTTATGCCGCTGGGAGTGGCCCGCTCGGCCGCTTCTCCCGCCGGCGTTTCCGACCAGGGCTCCACGCTGGTAGTAGACCGCAAGGGCGTGAAGAACCTGGGAGAAGACATCCGTTTCATCAAGACCAAAACCTCGCTGGGAACGGACAAGGGCTTCTTCGTGTACTCAACGCCTTGGGTGGTTACCATCCTGGTGCTGCTGGCTGCCGCATTCGGCATTTGGCTGGCCTTCCGCAAGGTAGCCGCCAGAAGGGCCGATGTGGTGGGTACGCGGGGCCGCAAGGCCACCCGCCAAGCGCTCAAACGACTGGCCCAGGCCAAGGAATTCCTGGACAAGAACCTGTACACGGCCTTCTACGAAGAGCTTCACCGCTCCCTCATAGGCTTTGTGGGAGACAAGCTGGCCATGGATATGGCCGACCAGAATAAGGAGAATATCCAGGCCTCCCTAGTAGCCGGAGGCGTACCCGAAACAGTGGCGCAGGACTTCACGGGCCTGCTGGCCGCCTGCGAGGAAGCCCGCTACTCCCCCGATGCCGGCCACGAGGCCATGAACGCCCATTACGAGCTGGCCGTTTCCACCATTACCGCCATTGACGCATCCATGAAAAAACCCGCTTCCCGCAGCGCCGGGGCTGCCGTTATCGGCCTACTGCTCCTGCTGAGCCCGCTGGCCTCTCAGGCCCAGAACCTGTCCTACCCCGATTCCCTCTGGAACGCCGGTGTGGCGGCCTATACGCAGGGAGATTATGCATCGGCCGTGAAGGACTGGGAAGAGATTCGCAGCGCCGGGCTCATGTCCCGGGAACTGTATTACAACCTGGGCAATGCCTACTTTAAGACCGGCGAGATGGGTCCCGCCATCCTCTGGTACGAGCGCGCCCTCAAGCTGGATCCTTCCGACAAGGATGTTCGCTATAACCTGGAATTCGCCCGCAGCCTTACCCAGGACCGCATTGAAGAAGTGCCGGAGATTTTCTTCGAGCAGTGGGGACACGCCATGTGCTACCTGCTGCCTTCCAACACCTGGGCCGTGCTTTGCCTGGTGTTCCTGGCCGCCGCCCTGGCCATGGCCCTGATGTATCTGCTGGGCTCTACGCCGGGCCGCCGCCGCGTGGGCTTCTTCGTGGGCATTGCCTTCATCATCCTTGCCTTCCTGGGCTGGGATTTTGCCCAGTGGCAACGCCAGGAGGCCCTTGCGCAGGACCGTGCCGTTGTGATGCGGCCCGTATCGGCCGTTAAGAGTTCCCCCTCGGCCGAAGGCTCCGTGGACCTCTTTATCCTGCACGAAGGCACCCGCGTGAAGATTTTGGACAACGTGGGCTCCTACACCAACATAGAGCTGGGTGACGGCCGCCAGGGCTGGATTCCCGCCGGCGACATTGAGGTAATCTAGTAATACTTATAGAACAGGGCCAGTGACTTCATCCCGGCCTCCAGCTGACGGATCAGGTAGCTTTCGTTGGGCGAATGGATGGTGTCCCTCTCCAGGCCGAAGCCCATCAGGAGCGGGTCTGTTCCCAGGATGGTCTGCATATCGGCCAAAATGGCTATGGAGCCGCCTCCACGGGAGGGCACGGGTTCAATTCCGTAGACCTCTTTCATGGCGCGTGATGCGGCCTTGTAGGCCTCCGAGGTGATGGGAATAAGAAAGCCGTCACCACCTTCGCAAGGCGTTACTTCAACCTTCACGCACTTAGGGGCAATAGCTTTGAAATGCTTTTCGAAAAGCTTCGTTATCTCTGCGGAGCGCTGGTTGGGTACCAGTCTCATGGAAATCTTTGCGTGCGCCGTGGAAGGAAGGACGGTTTTTGCGCCCGTTCCGGTATAGCCGCCCCAGATGCCACAGACATCCAGGCAGGGACGGATACCCGTACGCTCCATGGTGGTATAGCCTTCCTCTCCGCGAATATCCTCAATATCCAGGAACTCCTTGTACTCCTTCAGGTCAAACGGAGCCCGGGCCAGCATGGCCCTGTCCTCTTTCGAAAGCTCCACTACCCTGTCGTAGAAGCCCGGAACGGTTACCCGGCCCTTGTCGTCGTGCAGGGAGGCAATCATCTCACACAGAACGTTAATAGGATTGGCAACAGCGCCTCCGTAATGGCCGGAATGAAGGTCCTTGTTGGGGCCTGTCACCTTAACCTCCAGGTATGCAAGGCCTCTCATACCGCAGTTGATAGAGGGCACTTTGTCGGAGATCATCGTGGTGTCCGAGACCAGGATGACATCGGCCTTGAGCAGCTCCTTATGGGACTCTACCCAGGCCGGGAGAGACGGGCTTCCAATCTCCTCCTCCCCTTCAAAGATGAACTTCACGTTATGGTGAAGAAGTCCTGAGCGAACCTCATGTTCGAAGGCCTTCAAGTGCATGAACAGCTGCCCCTTATCATCGTTGGCGCCACGGGCGTAGATGGCCTCTTCCCCGGTAGCGGGGTCCTTGGCAATGACGGGCTCGAAAGGGTCTGTTCTCCACTTCTCCAGCGGCTCCGGCGGCTGCACGTCGTAGTGCCCGTACACCAGGACTGTCTTCGGGGCGCCGATATCCTTGTATCCATACACCACGGGATGCCCTGCCGTTTCGTAAACGGCGGCATTGTCTGCGCCCGCCTCCAGGAGCAGTTCCACCAGGCGCTCTGCACACTTTTTCATATCGGCCTTATGTTCGGGTTTTGCGCTGACGGACGGAATCCTCAGCAGCGAAAAAAGTTCCTCATAAAAACGCTCCCTGTTGTCCTGAATGTACTTTTGCATACCGTGTTTCGTTAAAATGGTTCCTTCCTACAAATGTAACCATTATTGCTTTTCTTCGCAATGCCCGGGGGTTATTATTTCTATTTGTGGAAGATAGGCTTTTTTTGTATCTTTGCAGGTTAGTATGTTAACCGCATACCGGTTAGTTAGAATATTGTAAAAAACAAACTTATATGTTATTCCATCTTCTTCAAACAGACAGCCTGGAAGCCCTTGCACAGGAGATTAACCAGGCGGCGGAAACGCCGGTCCAGCCCACCGAGATGAGCACCAGCCTCTGGTCCATGTTCAACATGGGCGGCCCCCTCATGTGGGTGCTGCTGGCCCTGAGCATCCTGGCCATCTATCTCATCGGCCGCAAATGGTGGATGATTAAGAACGCCTCCAAGATTGACCCCCACTTCATGCAGGACATCCGCGACTACATGAACGAAGGCAAAACCAAGAGCGCCATCACCCTTTGCCGCAAGTACGACAATCCCGTGGCCCGTATGGTAGAAACCGGTATCCACCGCATGGGACGCCCCATGTCCGACATCCAGAACGCCATTGAGAACTGCGGTAACGTAGAGGTGGCCCGTCTGGAGAAGGGTCTTCCCCTGCTGGCCTCCATCGCCGGCGGCGCTCCCATGATCGGATTCCTGGGCACCGTGCTGGGTATGGTGAAGGCTTTCTTCAACATGTCCAAGGCCGGCAACAACATTGACATCACCCTCCTGAGCGACGGTATTTACACCGCCATGCTCACCACCGTAGGTGGTCTTATTGTGGGTATCATCGCCTACTTCGGATACAACTGGCTCACTTCCCAGATTTCCGACCTGGTATACAAGATGGAAAGCTCCACCATGGAGTTCATTGACATTGTCCTGAACGAACCCGGAGAAGAGGAATAAGCTATGGCGCTTAAGAGAAACACCAAAGTAGATGCACAGTTCTCGGTGTCCAGCATGACGGACATCGTGTTCCTGCTGCTCATCTTCTTCCTGGTAACCTCTACGCTCATCAACCCCAACGCGCTCAAACTCCTGCTGCCCAAATCCACGGGCCAGGTGAGCGCCAAGGCTACCGTGAGCGTGAGCATCAAGGACTGGGGCAATGACACCTACACCTACCACGTGAACGGGGCACAGGACCCTGTGAGCTACGAGCAGGTGGAAGACGAGCTCATCGGCCTCCTTTCCGCGGAAGAAGACCCTACCTTCTCCATCTTCAGCGACCAGAGCGTCCCTGTGGGAGAGGTGGTACAGATTATGAATATTGCCAAACGGAATCACTACAAAGTAATTCTGGCAACCCAACCTGAATAAGTTATGCAGCCCTACCAGCGCAGCAGACTCAAAAAAGAGAAGGACGCCAACGTGAGCGGTATTGTGCTTACGTTGGTTTTCCACGCTTTGCTGGCGGTAGTGCTGTTTACCAGCGGTCTCACCTACCTGGATCCTCCCCCGCCGGAGCGCACTTCGCTCCTCATTGAGTTTGAGGCGGAGCAGGCCCCCGAAAAGCCCACGCCCACCCGCTTGGGTCCCCAGCCCCAGGCAGAGACCGTAGACCTGACCAAAGCCGTGGAACTGGTGCAGAAGGCAGAGTCTCCCCATGTGAACGACCGCCCCAACACCACGCCGGAAACCGTTCCGGACACCCACGGAGACGTGGAAGTTCCCACCCCGGAACCCGAAGAACCCAAGCTGGACCCCCGGGCCTCGTTCCCGGGCATGGCCAAGAAGGATGACAATGCCACCACGCCCCACAGCGCCACGGAAGCCGGTGAAGGTTTCAAGGCCGGGCAGCCGGACGGCAACACCCCCGAAGGCAAAACGGAAGGCAGTGCCAACGCCCATGTGAAGGGGCGCAGCGTGCTGGGTTCCCTCCCTAAACCCGCCTACAATGCCCAAACCGAAGGCATTGTGGTAGTACAAGTAAAAGTGGACCAGTATGGCACCGTGACGGAAGCCATCCCGGGCGCAGAAGGCACCACGGTAACGGACAAAACCCTTTGGAACGCCGCCCGTAGCGCCGCCCTCAAGGCCCATTTCAACCAGAGTGCAAGTGCTCCGGCCCTGCAAACCGGAACCATCACTTATATTTTCAAACTTAAGTAATCGACGTGAGTCGAATAGTAGTGTATTATGGAAGACAACAAAAAAGGTACGAGAAAACGCATCGTACGCCGGCCCACTGAAGGCCATGCAGAAAAAGTAGATTACAGCACCAGCCGCAGCTTTGACTCGGAGGACCGCCCCCGCCGGGCTTATGGCGCAGGCCGTCCGCAAAGAGAGGGTAACCGCGGTCCCCGCCAGGAGGGAGGCTATTCCCATCGGCCCGACGGAGAGCACCGCAGCAGCTACGGCAGCCGCCCCCACAGCGACAGGCCGCATTCCGACAGGCCCTATGGTGAAAGACCGCACAGCGACCGTCCCCGCACGGAACGTTCCTTCGGAGACAAACCCTCCTACGGAGAGAAGAGCAGCTACGGAGATCGTCCCCGCCGCAGCGGTTACGGCAAGCCGTCCTTTGGCAACAAGCCCGGTGCCCGCAAACCTTTCAACAAGCGCAGCCAGGCCGATGAAGGCATGAAAGCCATGCTTTCCCGCAAACCCCAGGTGAACGGCCGTTACAGCGACGACGATACCGCCCCCACCGAGATTCAGGAGGTGGTACGTCTGAACAAGTTCATCGCCAATTCCGGTGTGTGCTCCCGCCGCGAAGCCGATACCCTCATCCAGAGCGGTGTGGTTACCGTGAACGGAGAAGTGGTTACCGAACTGGGCGTGAAAGTGAATGTGCTCACAGACGACGTCCGCTTCAACGGACAGCGCCTCAAGGGCGAAGAAAAGGTGTACATTGTGATGAACAAGCCCAAGGGCTATGTGACCACCGCCAGCGACCCCCACGCAGAGAAAACCGTGATGGACCTGCTGAAGGGCTGCCCTACCCGCGTATTCCCGGTGGGCCGGCTGGACAAGAACACCACCGGTGTGCTTATGTTCACCAATGACGGAGAAATGGCCGAGCGCCTCACCCACCCGTCCTACAACAAGAAGAAGATTTACCAGGTAGTGCTGGACGCCCCCCTCACCGAGGAAGACCAGAAGAAGATTCTGGAAGGCATAGAGCTGAGCGACGGCGTCGTAGCGGCCGATGAGCTGGAGTTCATCGACGCTCACGATCACCGTCAGCTGGGCATTGAGATCCACTCCGGCAAAAACCGCATCGTACGCCGCATCTTCGAGAGCCTGGGCTACGAGGTTCGCGCCCTGGACCGCGTGTACTTCGCCGGCCTCACCAAGAAGGGCCTCAAGAAGAGCGACTGGCGTTACCTCACGGAAGGTGAAGTGAACATCCTCAAGATGGGAGCATACGTATAATGGCACACAGAGCAGGATTTGTCAATATCATCGGCAACCCCAATGTGGGTAAGTCCACGCTGATGAACGCCCTGGTGGGGGAAAAGCTGTCCATAGTGACAGCCAAGGCCCAGACCACCCGGCACCGCATCATGGGCATCGTGAGCGGAGAAGACTACCAAATAGTGTACTCCGACACCCCCGGCATTCTGAAGCCCAACTATCGGCTGCAGGAGAACATGCTGGCCTTTGTGGACACCGCCATCGGAGATGCCGATATCATCCTCTATGTGACGGATACCGTGGAGAAGGGAGACAAGAACGAGGCGTATATTGAGAAGCTCCGCAAGGTAGACTGCCCCGTGGTGGTGGTCATCAACAAGATTGACATCTCCACCCAGGAAAAGGTGGTGGAACTGATGAACTGGTGGAAGGAGCAGCT
>DFLI01000055.1 GCA_002373715.1 Bacteroidales bacterium UBA3623 | reverse complement strand
CCCAGCAGGGGAGATACCTTCTCGAACTGCTTGCTGCGGAACCATTCTATGGCGTCCAGGGCCTTATAAATGGCGTTCACGCCATTGTTTCGCGCCGCATGTCCGGCTACGCCTTCCACTGTGCAGTCCAGCACCATCAGTCCCTTTTCGGCCACCGCCATTTCCAGGGAAGTGGGCTCTCCGAACACCCCGAAGGCAATGGGGCCGCAGGCGGCTCCCATTTCCGGGAGCGAAATCTCCAGCCCTTTCCGGCCGCTGGTTTCCTCTTCGGCCGACAGGGAAAGAATGAGCGTATAGGGTTGAGGCTTCGCGCAGAGCTGCTTATAGGCCGCAATGAGGGCTACCACAGAAGCTCCGTCGTCGTTGCTGCCCAGGCCGTAGAGGCGGCCGCCTTCCAGGCTGGGCGTGAAAGGGTCACGCGTCCAGCCGGCAACGGGCTTCACCGTGTCTATGTGTGCGTCCAGAAGGACAGCCGGACCGGAGCCGTGGCAACACCAGAGGTTGTTCCCGCAGCGGTGGGGCGCCAGGCCTTCTTCCCGGAGCCAATTCTCCAGGAAATCGGCCACGGCCCCTTCGTCCCGGCTGAGGGAGGGAATGGCGATGAACTTCTGCAGGAGGCTGATCATAGCGTTTCGTCTTCGTGCCTGTTGTAGTATACGCGCAGCGGAGTGGAAAGCACCTTGATGAAGCCTTTGGCGTCTTCTGCCGTCCAGCCTTTCTGCATTTCTCCGTATTCTCCGAACTTGGTTTTCACCAGGTCGTTGGGGCTGTCTACGCCCACGGTCTCGAACTGCTTGGGGCCGTAGTTGATGATAACGGTACCCGTTACATTGCGCTGGCTGCTTTCCAGCATGGCCTCGATGTCCCGCATCACGGGCTCCAGGTACTGGCTCTCGTGCAAGAACATGCCGTACCAGGTGCCTACCTGGTCTTTCCAGTACTGCTGCCACTTGGACAGGGTATATTTCTCCAGATACTTATGGGCGGCAATGATGAGCATGGGAGCGGCGGCTTCAAAGCCCACGCGGCCCTTGATACCAATGATGGTGTCTCCCACGTGGATGTCACGGCCCAGGCCGTAACCTTCCACCGATGCCTCCAGGGCCTGGATGGCGGCCACCGGAGAGGCAAAAGTCTTTCCGTCTACGGAAACCAGCTGGCCCTTTTCAAAGCCCAGCTTCACGGTCTGGTTGCCCGTCTTGGTGCAAGGCTTCAGATAGGCCGATTCGGGCAGGCCCTGGGCGCTGTCCAGCAGCTCTCCGCCGCAGATGGAGGTGCCCCAGAGGCCCACGTTGTAGGAATATTTGAGCTTGGCGAAATCGGCCGGGAAGCCGTGCTGATTCAGATAATCCACCTCTTCCTGGCGGCTGAGAGCCTTGTCTCGGGTGAGGGTGATAATCTGCATCTCCGGGCACATCACCTGGAAGGTCATGTCAAAGCGCACCTGGTCGTTTCCGGCTCCGGTGCTGCCGTGAGCAATGGCATCGGCCCCAATTTCCTTGGCGTAACGCGCAATGGCGATGGCCTGGAAGATGCGTTCCGAAGAAACGGAGATGGGATAGGTTCCGCCCCTGAGGACATTGCCGAATACCATATATTTAAGGCTGCGCTCATAGTACTCCTGCTTTACATCCAGGGTTACATAAGCCTTGGCGCCCAACTTGTAGGCGTTCTGCTCGTTCTTTTCCAATTGGGCCGGGGAAAAGCCGCCGGTGTCTGCGCAGGCGGCGTATACTTCGTGGCCCTGGTTGGCCAGATACATAACGGTATAGGAGGTGTCCAGTCCTCCGCTGTAGGCAACTACGATTTTCATATTACTACTCTGTCTTTGATTGCGGGAATAATGGGGGTAAGGGCATCCAGGATATCGGCCTGCGTGGCATCCACACGGCCAACCAGAAGGATGGTGTCGTCTCCGGCAATGGTGCCGATGATGGGCAGGATGGACTGCGCGTCAATGAGGGCAGCCACCGCGCTGGCCAGGCCCGGGCGGGTTTTCAGGACGGCCAGGTGGTCGGAGAACTGGATGCGGAGAACTCCGGAGGAGAGGTCGGCGGTGAGGGGACGGTGACGTACCGGAACCACATAGCCCTCTCCGGGAATCTTGGAGATTCTCAGGGCATTGAGGTCTCGGGACAAGGTGGCCTGGGTGGAAGAGATGCCCGCCTCCTTCAGGCGGAGGGCTAATTCTTCCTGGCTGTACACCGGTCCGGCCTGGATAATTTCCAGGATGGCCTGTTGTCTGATTTTCGTTGTGTTCTGCATTTTATGGTATAAATATCCATTTGCGGGGCAAATATATGAATATTTATCGAAAAAACTTGCATATCTTAATAAAATATTTGTATTTTTGTGCCCGAAAAGTTGAAACGAAGCTAATGGAAATCCAAGTGATGGTGGCACAGGAGTGCCACACGGCCTATGCAGAGGCCATTTGTGAAGAAATATACGTCTCCTCCCTGGAGAGGAAAACCGGTATAGCCAACCGTACGCCCGACTATATCAATGAAAAGATTCGTGCGGGGAAGGCCGTCATCGCCCTTACGGACGAAGGCGAGTTTGCCGGGTTCTCCTATATAGAATCTTGGGGCGGCAAGAGCTTTGTGGCCAACTCGGGTTTGATTGTGGCCCACAAGTTCCGTGGAATGGGCATTGCCAAGCGCATCAAGGAGCAGACTTTTATCCTGTCCCGCACCCTTTTCCCGGATGCCAAGATTTTCTCCATCACCACCGGATCGGCCGTGATGAAGATGAATTACGAGTTTGGCTTCCGCCCGGTGCCTTTTGCGGAACTCACGGACGACCCTGAGTTCTGGAAGGGCTGCGAAGGCTGCCGTCACTTTGGCATCCTGAAAGATCGTGACTACAAGATGTGCCTGTGCACAGGCCTCTTGTATGACCCTAAGGAACATCTCACCATCCATCATCCCGGAGAATAATGATTAAGGTAGGTATCATAGGCGGCGCCGGTTATACGGCGGGCGAACTGGTGAGGCTTCTGGTGAACCATCCGGAGGCCTGCATTGCCTGGATTCATTCAGAGAGCCAGGCGGGCAAGGCCGTGGCCCTTCATCACCCCGGTCTGGTGGGAGATACCGACCTGGTATTTACAGATAAGGTGGACCTGGAGGGAATAGATGCTCTCTTCCTTTGCTCGGCCCATGGAAAGAGCCGCGCCTTCTGGGAAGAGCATCCCTGCCCGGCGGGGCTCAAGGTGATAGACCTGGCCCAGGATTTCCGGGACGAATCGGAGGGTTATGTGTACGGCTTGCCGGAACTCCAGCGGGAGCGCATTGGCAAGGCGTCCAAAGTGGCCAATCCCGGTTGTTTCGCCACGGCCCTGCAGCTGGCCCTGTTGCCCCTGGCCAAGGCCGGTCTTCTGAAAAGCGACATCCACGTGCAGGCCGTGACCGGTTCCACCGGCGCCGGCGTCAAGCCGTCGGAGACCACCCATTTCAGTTGGAGAAGCGACAATTTATCGGCCTATAAAATTTTGACGCACCAGCATTTGGCCGAGGTGCGCAGAAATCTGGGCGTGGGGAGTGAGCTTCACTTCATTCCGGTGCGGGGAGACTTTACCCGCGGTATTTTTGCCGTGGCCCAGACGACCTGTGAATTATCCCTGGAAGAGGTGAAGGCTTTGTATGAAAACTATTATAAGGACTCCCCCTTCACCTGGGTGCTCCCCGGTCAGGCCGATTTGAAACAGGTGGTGAACACCAACAAATGCCTGCTTTCCCTGGAAGTGCACGAGGGCCAGCTGGTAGTAACCAGTGTTATTGACAACCTTCTCAAAGGCGCCTCCGGCCAGGCTGTGGAGAATATGAATCTGATGTTCGGCCTTCCCGAAACCGCCGGCCTCCGCCTGAAGGCATCCGCTTTTTAGCGCCGTCATTCCCGGCTCGACCGGGAATCTAAATTAACAAGTTATGGATTTATTCAACGTATATAAAAGATGGGACATTGAGCCCGTCCGCGGCAGCGGCTCCACGCTTTGGGACGCAGCTGGTCAGGAGTATCTGGACCTTTACGGAGGGCATGCCGTCATCAGTATCGGCCACAGCCATCCTCATTATGTAGAGGCCATATCCAAGCAGATAGCTAAGCTGGGCTTTTATTCCAATGCTGTCCAGAACAGCCTGCAGGATACCCTGGCCCAGAAGTTGGGGGTTATCAGCGAATACCCGGATTATCACCTCTTTCTGTGCAACAGCGGGGCCGAGGCCAACGAGAACGCCCTAAAACTGGCTTCGTTCCATACGGGCCGGGCCAAGGTGCTGGCCTTTGGCGCAGCATTCCATGGCCGAACCAGCGGCGCCGTGAGCGTGACGGACAATCCCAAAATCCGCGCCCCTTTCAACGAAACGGACAAAGTGACCTTTGTGCCCCTGGGAGACCTGGAGGCCGTGAAAAAGGAACTGGACACCCAGGCTTACGCCGCCGTTATTATAGAAGGTATCCAGGGCGTGGCGGGTATCCGCGTTCCCGATGATTCATTCCTGAAGGGCCTCCGTGCCCTCTGCGACCAAACGGGCACCCTTCTGGTGGCCGATGAAATCCAGTCCGGCTGCGGACGCACGGGCAAGTTCTTTGCCCATCAGCACGCAGGCGTCAAGGCCGATTTGATTACCATGGCCAAAGGCCTGGCCGGCGGCATCCCCATCGGCGCAGTGCTCATTAACCCTGTTATTCAGGCCTCCTATGGCCTGCTGGGAACCACCTTTGGCGGCAACCACATTGCCTGTGCGGCGGCCATCGCCGTGTTGGAAGTGATGGAGCAGGAAAAGCTGATGGCCCATGCAACCAAGCTGGGAGAATGGTTTGAGCAGCAGCTGAAAGGAGACCCTGCTCTGGTGGAATACAGGGGACGGGGGCTTATGATCGGCCTGGAAATCAAACCCGAATTTGTGGGCCTGAGGGACAGGCTCCTCAAAGAGAAACATATCTTTACCGGCGCCTCCGGAGAGCGGGTGATTCGCCTGCTTCCTGCCTTGAACCTTCCCGAGGAAAGCGCCCGGAAGTTTGTGGAAGCCTGGAAAGACCTTACGAAATGAAGCATTTTACCAGCATAAAGCAATTGGGAGACCTCCGGAAAGCCTTGGAGGAAGCGGCCGCCGTGAAGGCTCATCCCTTTGACAACCAGGCTCTGGGCCGGAACAAAACCGCCCTTCTGGTGTTTTTCAATAACAGCCTGCGCACCCGTCTGAGCACCCAGAAGGCGGCCCTGAACCTGGGCATGAACGCCATTGTGCTGGATGTGAACCAGGGTGCCTGGAAGCTGGAAACCGGCCATGGTGTTATCATGGACGGAGACAAGAGCGAGCACCTGCTGGAAGCTATTCCGGTCATGGGCTGCTACTGCGATGTCATCGGCGTGCGTTCCTTTGCCCGCTTTGAATCCCGGGAAGACGACTACAACGAGGTTATCCTGAACCAGTTCATCCAGTACTCCGGCCGGCCGGTCTTCAGCATGGAGGCCGCCACGCGCCATCCGCTCCAGACTTTTGCCGATATCATCACCATCGAGGAGCATAAGACCAAGGCGCGTCCCAAGGTGGTTATGACCTGGGCCCCGCATCCGAAGGCTTTGCCCCAGGCGGTTCCCAATTCCTTTGCCGAGGGCATGTCCATGACGGATTACGACTTTGTGATTGCCAACCCCGAGGGCTACGACCTGGCTCCTGAGTTTGTGGGCAACGCCAGAGTGACACATAACCAGGATGAAGCCCTGGAAGGGGCCGATTTCGTATACGCCAAGAACTGGGCCCCCTACCAGGCCGGCATTTACGGCAAGGTGGTCAATTACGATATGGGCTGGACTGTGACCAAGGAGAAGATGGCCCTCACCAACGACGCCTTCTTCATGCACTGCCTCCCGGTGCGCCGCAATATGATTGTGACGGACGAGGTCATTGAAAGCCCCCGTTCCCTGGTTATTCCGGAAGCCGCCAATCGCGAGGTGGCCGCCCAGACCGTCCTTAAGATGCTGCTGGAGTCGCTATGATTAAGGTAGTCAAATGCGGCGGGCAGGTCCTGGATCAGGAAAATCTGCTGGAGGCTTTCTGCCGGGACTTTGCGGCCCTGGAAGGCCCCAAGGTACTGGTGCACGGCGGAGGAGCCCTGGCCGGGCGTTTCCAGAAAGCTCTGGGCATGGAGCCTGTCAAGTTGGAGGGCCGAAGGGTAACGGACGGTGCCACCCTGCAGGTAGTGACCATGGTATATGCCGGCTGGTGCAACAAGCAGGTGGTGGCTCTCCTGCAGGCCGATGGCTGCAACGCCGTAGGCCTCTCCGGCTGCGACGGCTCGGTTATTACCGCTTCCAAGCGCCCTCCGCTCACTTTGTCCGACGGCAGCACGGTGGACTTTGGCTGGGTAGGAGACGTGACCCCCGGGAGCATTCGGACAGATTTCCTGCAGCTGCTGCTGGAAAAGGGACTCACCCCGGTTCTGAGCGCCATCAACCACGACGGACAGGGGCATCTGCTCAACACCAATGCCGACACGGTGGCCGCCTCTGTGGCCGCTGCCCTGGGCGCGGAACTCATCACCTGCTTCGAACAGCCGGGAGTGTTGAGGGATGTGAACGATGCCTCCAGCGTTATCCCCGTGATAGACAAGGCCCTTTATGCCTCCCTGAAGGCCGATGGTAAAGTGGCCGACGGAATGATCCCCAAACTGGACCAGGCCTTCGATGCCCTGGAGCAGGGCGCCAAGCAGGTTAGGATTTGCCACAGTTCGGCGCTTCTTTCCGGAGGCGGTACCTTAATTAAATAAGAGGGCCGATGGAAAAAGTGAAAAAAACTCGAAAAAAATTTGTGAGGTAAAAAATAATTACTACCTTTGCAGTCCCGTTTGAGAAAAGCGGGATTTTTTACGGCCTCAAGGCCAAGAAAAAAGTTCATTGACAATACTGAGAGAATAGATTAGAGGTAAAGCAAAAGATAGAGTTAGTCTGATAAAAGAAGTTATCAAAAACGGAATTTTCGGACTACAATTTCAATAGGCAAGAGCAAACGAGTAGAAATACTTGTGATTCACAGATGCGGAAGCGGCGGAAGCTGCGGAAGCATCATCAGAGAAAGGAACGAAGAGCGAACGGAGGATGCCTAGGCTATCCGGAGGCGATGAAAGACGTGGTAAGCTGCGAAAAGGCTCGGGGATCTGCAAACAGGAATTGATCCGAGCATGTCTGAATGGGGCAACCCACTAGGTTGAAGACCTAGTACTCTCGTGAGGGAGGGCGAACCCGGGGAACTGAAACATATTAGTACCCGGAGGAAAAGAAAGAAAAGTCGATACCCTGAGTAGTGGCGAGCG
>DFLI01000115.1 GCA_002373715.1 Bacteroidales bacterium UBA3623 | reverse complement strand
TCTACGCCAATCTCTCGCATGATGTCAATCTCGGCCTTGATCACCTCCTTGTCCAGCTTGTAGGACGGGATGCCGTAGCGGAGCATGCCGCCGGGCTCGGGGTTTCGCTCAAATACGGTAGGCTTGTAACCCATGGTAGCCAGGTAATAGGCGCAGGAAAGGCCGGCCGGGCCGCCGCCGATGATAGCAATCTTCTCTTCCCAGCGCTCCTGTACGTTGGAGCAGATATTTACTTCGGGAATGAAGCGGGTTTCGGCATGCAAATCCTTTTCTGCGATGAATTTCTTAACAGCGTCAATGGCAACGGCCCTGTCTATGGTGCCGCGGGTGCAGGCATCCTCGCAGCGGCGGTTGCAGATGCGGCCGCAAACGGCGGGGAAGGGATTCTCCCGCTTGATGAGCTCCAGGGCTTCCGTGTATTTGCCCTCGGCCGCTTTCTTCAGGTATCCCTGAACGGCAATGTGGGCCGGGCAGGCGGTTTTGCAGGGAGAGGTACCGGTGGGATAGCAGTTGATGCGGTTGCGGTCCCGGTAATCTTCGTTCCACTTGTCTTCGCCCCATTTGGCGGCATCCGGCAGTTCCTGCTTGGGATAGGTCTGAGGACCGTGCTGGGTACAGAGCTTCTGGCCCAGCTTCACGGCTCCGGCGGGGCAGTACTCCACGCATCGGCCACAGGCTACGCAGTTCTTCGGGTCTACCTCGGCCACATAGGCGCTGCGGGACATATTGGGCGTATTGAAGAGCTGGCTGGTGCGCAGGGCATTGCAGATTTTGACATTACAGTTGCAGATGGCGAAAATCTTGCCCTCACCGTCAATGTTGGTCACCTGGTGAACAAAACCGTGGTCTTCGGCCTTCTTGAGAATGGCCATGGCTTCTTCGTAAGTTATGTCGTGGCCTCGGCCGGTTTCCCGGAGGTAGTCGGCCATGTCGCCAACGCCGATGCACCAGTCCCGGTAATCGTCGGCGCAGCCCTCGTCCAACTTCTTGCGGCCGTATCGGCAGGAGCAGATGCCCACGCCCAGATGGCCCTCGTAGCGTTTGAGCCAGTAGGAGATGTGCTCTATGTCTATGGACTCGTTTTCCATGGAAATGGCTTTTTCCACGGGAATGACGTGCATGCCGATGCCGCTGCCGCCCATGGGCACCATGGGGGTAATCTTTTCCAGCGGCAGGAAGGTCATACGCTCAAAGAACATGGCCAGTTCCGGATGCTTGTCCATGAGCTCCACGTTCATATTGGTGTATTCTGCGCTGCCGGGAACAAACATGGGTACCCAGTAGATGCGGGCTTCACGCTCGAAGGATGTGCCGGGAACGGGGCCGTCTTTGGTGTACTGGTCTCCGTAGTCGTACTCCAGCATGCCAAAGTAAGCCAGCTTGTCCAGAAGCTGGTCAAAGCTTTTGTCGTCTGGCGTATAGTGCTTCTTGGCGTTCATTTCATGCAGGGTGGCATAGTCGTGATGCTTTCTCACCTTGAAGAAACTGCCGGGAAGCATGTCCAGCAGCAAGTCCAGTGCGGCTTCGCGGGTTACGGCGTCCATTTCGTCTTCGAAGATGCAGGCCAGACCCCAGTATTCCGGGGCGTCCGTGGTCATCTTGATTTTGCCGGGAATGCGGTCCGTGACGTGGCGGACGAATTTCAGGAGCTTGGGATTCGGGTTTTTGTCCCCTTTGTGCTTGGGAACAAACTTGGTGGACATCTCGGGCATAAGGCTATTGGTTTTTCCAGTTTTTCACTTCTTGAAGGATCCATTCCGCGAAGGCTTCCACGCCTTCTCCCGTTTTGGCGCAAATGGGGATGACGGTGGCCTTGGGATTGCGCATGTGGATGTACTCCTTGCATTTCTCCAGGTTAAAGTCGAAGTAGGGGAGTACATCTATCTTATTGATAACCACTACGTCGCAAACGGAGAACATGAGCGGGTACTTGAGGGGCTTGTCGTGGCCCTCGGGCACGCTCAGGATCATGGCGTTGCGGCAGGCGCCGGTGTCAAATTCGGCCGGGCACACCAGGTTGCCCACGTTTTCCAGCACCACCAGGTCCAGGCCCTCCATGGATACGTTGTCCAACCCTTGGCGCGTCATTTCGGCGTCCAGGTGGCACATACCGCCCGTATGCAGCTGGATGGAAGGGATGCCGGTGGCTTCCTTGATTTTGACGGCATCTACGTCCGAGTCAATATCGGCCTCCATTACTGCTATGCGCAGTTTATCTTTGAGGAGGTTCAGGGTTTGGATGAGCGTGGTGGTTTTGCCGCTGCCGGGGGAGGACATCAGGTTAAGGAGATATACTCCCTTCTCTTTCAGTTCCTTACGGAGCCTCCGGGCGTCAGCATCGTTATCCTCGAAAACGCTCTTTTTGATTTCGATGACTTTGACAGGGTCCATCTTTCAGATCCTTTTAGTGTTATTAATCAGCGCAATATACGAAATCTTTTCCGGATTAGGAATTTTTTCTACCTTTGTATACAAAATCTGTCCCCATGAAAAGAAACCTTGCCGCTGTTTTCATTCTCTTTTTGTTAACCCTTTCCTGCAACTGGGGAGGCCGCCGGGCCGCCGCTCCCGTGGAAGAGCCCGAGGAGAAGAAAGACACGGTGTATCCGCTGGGTTTCTGCACAGATTCTTTTACTAGGGCCGATGGCAAAGTCCCCGAAGGGGCCACCTTCTCGGGGCTCATGGGAAGCCTGGGGCTCAGCGGGGAAGATACCTACAAGCTCATTAAGGCTTCGGACAGCCTCTTCGATGTGCGGAAATTCCGCGCAGGGGCCGCCTGGCAGGCCTATTACCAGGATTCCACCATCCTGCGCTATTTCGTATACGAAGAAAACCGCGTGCACAGCATTATCTTCCAGTGCATGGATTCCCTGGCCGCATGGGCGTACGATAAGCCCGTAGAGAGGCAGGAAAAGGTGGCCGATGTCACCATCAATACCTCTCTGTGGAACGACATGCTGGACGCCGGCGCCTCACCGCTTGTCATAGTGGAATTGGCCGATATTTACGCCTGGACGGTAGATTTCTTCGGCCTGCAGAAAGGAGACCGCTTCCGCGTGCTCTATCACCAGGATGTTTGCGAAGGGGAAGTGTTCAAGATTGCTGATGTGGAATATGCCGTGTTCTCCCGCGGAGAAAAGGATTCCCACGCCCTGTATTTTGACCAACAGGACGGCGGCAACAAGTACTGGAACGAGAAGGGAGAAAGCATGAGAAAGGCCTTCCTGAAGGCCCCACTCAAGTTTACGCGCATTTCTTCCGGTTTCACTTACCATCGTGTGCATCCCGTACACGGGGTGGTGCGGCCTCATACAGCCATTGATTACGCAGCGCCCACAGGAACGCCCGTGATGAGCATCGGAGACGGCACGGTTATCAGTAAGGGCTGGGCCGGCGGCGGTGGAAACACCGTGAAGGTGCGCCACAATTCCGTTTATACCACTTCCTACATGCACCTTTCCAAGTATGCCAGCGGCCTCAAAGTAGGGGACCGTGTGCACCAGGGACAGGTAATTGGCTATGTAGGCATGACGGGAACGGCCACGGGCCCGCACCTGGACTTCCGCGTATACAAAAACGGGACGCCCATCAATCCGTTAAAGATGGAGGCCCCGTCGGGAGATCCTATACATGAACAGTACAAGCCCGCGCTGGACTCCTTATACCAGTTTAGGGCTCACAAACTGGATTCTCTGCTTACTTTGCAGCAGGTTCTTTAGGCAGCACCAGGCGGCGGATATTGCAGCCCACATAGTTGCCAATTACAATAATGGGATAATACCACAGAATGGCAGGGGACCACTTCCAGGCGGCCACCAGGTACACTACGTCTGCAATGGAGTGGTAGAAGCCGCAGAGGATGAACAGGGGCACGCCAAAGAGAATGGGGATGAGGGACTTGGACACGCGATAAAGGTACACGGACAGGTCTATGATAAGACCGCAGCCTACTGCCCTGAGGAAACTGCGCCAGGGGCCCTGCGCAAATCGGCCGGCTACCACCGACTGGGCCCTTTCAAAAGGCTCTCCTCCAATAGCATACACCATGAGGCCGATGACCACGCAGGCCACCACGTTCCAGAACCAGATTTTGGTGAGGGCACCAATGTCGTTGAGTACGCCGGCTTTTCCCGTATAGAGCAGGGAACCGGTGAGAACTACACCCACCAGGCCGAAGGCAAAGATAATAGCGCCGGGAATGCCGCCCAGGGCCAGGAATCCGTATGCGCCCAGGCCGATGAGAATGCCTGCAAAAATGGAAAGTCGGTTATCGTTACTCATGGTTTAGTGTATTTTCTACAAATATAATAAAAAAACCGGAGCAAGCCTTGCGACTTGCTCCGGGGGGTACAGATCATATCAATATTTTGTTTAACAAATCTGTATTTCTCTGTACATTTTTTCTTAGAGGGTAGGAGGAGTGCATTCCTCATCCGAGAGGACGCCTTCCCAGTTGTCGGCGACATCCCACCACAGACGGCTGGAAGTATTGTCTTCGCCACCGCGGAGAAGCTTGACGGCTTCCAGATAGTTGGCGTTGTTATACTTCACGTCGGTGTCGGCGTAAAAGCCCAGACGGTAGGGATAGTGCTTGTTGCCACTGTCGAAGGCGCCAGGGCCTACCGGCAGGTGAGGGATATCGAGGCGGCGCCAGTCGGCCCAGGCCTCTACACCGTCAGACATATAGGAGGCAATCCAACGCTGAAGAGCGATCTGCTCCAGACCGGCGTCACCACCCTTGTAGGCAACGAGGTCGCTGGCAACATATGCCTCGGCGCCCTCGGCGCCCCACTGCTCGAAGGAAGCGGCAATACCGGCTTCGTAGAGAGCCTTGGGATCGGCGTCAATCCAGCCGCGGTAGGCGGCTTCTGCCTCGGTGAGGAGGATGCGTGCGGTGGGAATCACCGGAACGGTGGCGCTCATACCAATGAGGTCGTAGTTGATGGAGCAGCAAACAGTGACCCAAGCGTTAACGGCTTCGTTGGTGGAAAGTCCGAAGGGAACTCCGTAGAAGGAATCGTAGGAGTCGCGGGGGAACTTGTCCGCGGGGCGCGCGCCACGATAACCTTCAATGTCGAAGTATTTGAACATCCGGTTGTCCTTGAAGGCCTTCATCTGATCTACGATGAACTTGTTGGGAACGGCATTGAAGCCGGCGCCGGAGTAATCCGGGCTCACCCAGTAGTATAGGCGGTTCCAGGTGAGGTCGTCATAGGTGTACATGAAGCTGTCGCCTTTGGCGGTCATGCCTCCGTCGGCATAGGCAGCGGCAAAGCGGGCCTTACCGTTGGTGGGATCTACGTCGCTCATCTTGATGGCCAGGAGCATGCGCAGGGAAGCATTGAACTTCTTCCACTTGGCAATGTCACCATGGTAGAGAACGTCGGCGGATCCGTCCAGATCTTCCTTGGCGTTGAACTGAGCGTAGGCTTCCTTCAGCATCGCATCCAGACCTTCGTATACCTTGTCCTGAGCGTCGTACTTGGGAGTCCAGTTGTCTTCGGTCTTGCCCTGGAATGCTTCGGTGAAGACGATGGGACCTACGATATCGGTAATGGACATATAGTAGTAGGCAGACAGCGTCTTGGCTACGGCAATCTGGTTGTTGTTGGAACCGAAGGCAAGCACGTTGGACCCGGACTTCTGCTCATCATCCGTATTCATCTCAATAATCTGATTGAGGTTACGGAGAGCATACAGATAAATGTTGCTCACTCCAGAATACGTGGACGTGGTGGCCAGAGGACCATACTGGTTGTTCTTGGATTCGGAGAAATAACCCGGCCATTCCTGCTGCCAAGGGTCGTAACCGTTGGTGGCGCTGCCCAGCACGAAGTAGGGCACATAGGTGCAGGCCGATGTGAAGAGGTAGTTAGTGAAAGCCGTCGAAGGGTTGTTCGGGTCCTTGTTGATGTCACCAAAGTCTGCAGGGTTGCAGGCGGTTACAAGGACAGAAGCCGTCAGAGCGGAAAGAAGGATGTTATATAACTTTTTCATATTGATTCCTCCTGTTTAGAAAGTGACGTTGACAGTTACACCGAAGGTACGGGTAGACATGGCCTGGCCGCCTTCGAGGAAGTTGTATTCAACACCTGCGATTTCGGAAGGATCCAGGTTGGGGCAGGCGGAGTAGATGAGCCAAGGGTTGGTGGCTACCAGGGCTACGCTAGCCTTGGTGATGCCGATTCCCAGATTCTGCAGGAACTTCTGAGGAAGGTCGTACTTGAGGGAAACCTCACGGAGCTTCACATAGGTACGGTCGTATACCCAGGAGTCGCAGTCGTAGTAGGCCTTGTAGTGGTAGTACTGGTAGGCGTCAACGTAACCGCTCATAGGGTTGCCGTCCTTGTCTACACCTTCCATGTGAACACCACCGCCCACGGCAACGGGTTCACGTTCGTTCACGCCGCGGTCGTTAATCTTGGCCGTGGAAGCGAACATACCGGAACCGGTGCCCCACATATTGGTCCAGGAAACGAGGCTGCCGCCTACAAGGAAGTCCAGGGATGCGCCCAGGGTGAAGTTCTTGATGCGGATATCGGTGGAGAAACCGCCCGTGAACTTGGGCTGCACGTTACCAACGGTATTCTCGCTGCCCAGGTCGTATACAGGGCGTACATCACCCCAAGTAGCGTTGCCCTTCTGGAGGATGGGCGTGCCGTCTTCGGTCTTGGCCCAACGGGCGTTGGAAACCACGGAACCTATAGGCTGACCTTCGATGGCCATATTGTACCACTCATAGTAGAACTTGGTCCAGTAGATGGTGTACTTTTCATTGGGGTCGTTAGGGTCGGTGAGTTCCATGAGCTTGTTGTTGTTCTTAGCTATGTTGGCGCTAAGGTTCCAGGTAACGTTCTTGGTCTGGATGGGGGTGCCGCCCAGAACAACCTCAATACCCTGGTTGCGAACCAGACCGGCATTCACCTTACGGGAAGAGTAACCGGACTGAGGCAGCACGTTGGCGTTGATAATGTCATTGCGGGTGTCCTTGCGGTAGAAGTTCACGTCACCATAGAGACGGTTGCCAAAGAGCTTGAATTCGGTACCAACTTCGAAGGAGGTGGAGATGGTAGGAAGCACGTTGGGGTTCTTCAGGGAACTGGGCTCGTACATGGTGGTCTGGCCGTCTTTCTTGGTACCGATGGTGTAGGTGGGATAAATCTGATAGGCACTGATGGTGGAACCTACCTGAGCCACGGAACCACGGATTTTCCAGAAGTTGAGCCAGGAAGCATTAATGAGCTTGGATGCCATGAAGGATACGGAGCCGCCGCCATAGAGGTAGCCGTTGTTGTCGGCAGGCAGGCGGGAATCCAGGTCGTAACGGATGGAACCGTCCAAGTACACGAGGTCGTCCCAACCGATGGTGGCCGTTCCAAAGAAGGAACGGGTCTGGTAGTGGGTTTCCTCGTTGTTGGTGGAGTAAGTGCTGGCAGAAGCCTTCAGGTTGTAGTAATCCTTCAGGGAAAGACCACCGTTAGTGCTGGAGTTCAGGTACTTATAGTCGTATCTGCGGGTTTCTGCGAAGGCTGCGGCCTCTACGGAGAGCTTGTTCTCTACGAACTGACCACCGTAAGTAAGATAACCCTGGGCGGTGAAGTCGTTGTCCTGAGCATGGTAGGTGCGGAAGTAGGGATCCCAGTTGATGGAACCGGTTCCGTGCTTGGCCTCATACTGACGGGCGTTGATGTAGTTGTTCACGCGGGCGCCCACTTTGATGTTGAAAGGCAGGGTGGCGTAGATGTCAGCAGAGATCATGTGATAGTTGAAAGTGTTCTTGCTGTTGTAGTTCTGCAGCGTGGCGTAAGGGTTGTCGTGGAACTCGGGGGTGAGGTCGTTGATGTCGTGGATGTTCCAAGTACGCCAGGAACCGTCGGGACGCTCCCAATCCATGTAATCCTTAATGTTCACATCCGTGTGACCCCACTGGGTGAAGTCGCAGACTACGTTACCGGCAGCGCTGTAACCTTCGGTAGCGGCATTCTGGTTCTGACGGAAACGATAGCGGTAGCTAAAGTCGGCATTGAGCCAGCTGGTGGGCTTGAGCTGCGTGGAAATGCTAAAGCTGCGGCGAACGGCCTTGGAGTTGTACATAACACCCTGGCGGTCTACATTGGTGAAGGACACGCGGGTGCTCATTCCCTTGACAGACTTGGAAAAAGCGATGTTGGTGGTGTTAGACCAGGCCGGACGGGTGAGGTCGCTCAGTTTGAATCTGTAGGACCAAGGTTCAGCTTTTCCGTATTTGTCGGAAGTGGGATCCCAGGAGAGGGCGGAACGTACGAGGGTTACGTCATCGAAGCGGGGGCCCCAGTTTTCATCGGAATAGTAGTCCATGTAGTAGGTTCCGTCTCCCAGAGACATCTCGCCCCAGTCGTCACCGAACAGGAAGGGTGCGGAAGTCCAGTCCGTGGCATAAGGGTCTGCCGCGCTGGCTGCTGCCTTGGTAAGTCCAGCGGTCATGGAACCACCACCGTAGAGGTTGTTCAGCTTAATATGATTATAATAGGTTTCCACAGCCGTGGTGTGAGAGAACTCCAGCTTGGTCTTACCTTCCTCGGCACGCTTGGTGGTGATGATTACAGCACCGTTGGCGCCGCGAGAACCGTACAGGGCGGTAGCGGAGGGGCCTTTGAGGATATTCATGCTGGCCACATCATCCATATTGATGGCCGAAGCGGAAGCGATGGTACCATCGATTACGTAGATGGGCTCGCTACCCTTGGCGTCGCTGTAGGACGTGGCGCCGCGGAGAACGATGGAACCTTCGTTGAAGGTGGCACCACCGGCGCCCCAGAACTGGGCACCAGCCACTTTACCGGCAAGGGAGTTACCCATGTCAGAGCTGTGGGTCATGGTGATCTTCTCTTCAGTGAGCGTCTGGGCAGAATAACCGATGGCCTTCTGCTTACGCGTGAGACCTTGGGCGGTAACAACTACCTCGTCCAGGAACTCAGCGTCTTCCTGCATAGTAATGCGGATGGGGGAGGAGGTGATGGGAACGGACACAGTAGAGTAGCCGATGCAGGAAGCCACCAGCGTGGTGGCCGATGCAGGGACGTTTGCGATGGAGAACGCACCGTTTTCGTCGGTGATGGCACCGAGGGTAGAGCTACCCTGAACCATCACGTAGGCGCCCACGATGGGTGCTCCTGCGCCGTCAAGGACAGAACCCTTCACGGTGGTCTGAGCAAACGTTACCGTCAGGCTTGCAAAGAGGCAAGCCAAAAGCAATAAAGCTCGTTTCATAACACGATAAACCTTAGATTAAACATAAATATTGATAGTGTGAATAATTTACAAATATCACTACCTCTATATACTAACCTTACTGGAAACGCTCTTGAAAAAGGGATTATGAATAGTTTTTCTCGTCAGTTTCCGTTGCAAATATAACAAATTTTTCGTGCCTCAAAACGGCCAAATGTGCGATATATGCGTGATTTACAGGGATATTTACATCAATTCTTTCCTAAATTCGCTTTAATTGATTACAATTTGAAAGTAAATTTTTTAATTTTCGACCAAAAGGAAAATATTAAAGAATTTTTCTAAATTTGTAAAAAATTGTACAAAATGGAAAACAATCGCTCTATGACCAGCATCGGCCTCATGTCGGGAACGTCTGTAGACGGCCTGGATGTATGCTGTGCCACATTTACTTATAAAGACGGCAAGTGGATTTTTCATATTGACTGCGCCCGGGGATACGATTATCCGGCCCATTTGAAAGCCAAATTGGGCAGGGAAGTGCAGAATATGAGCGCTTACGATTTCGTAGCCTTCCACAGTGAATACGGCAGATTCCTGGGAGAGCGGGTTAATGATTTCATGAAAGAATTCGGCGTGAAGCCGGATATCATTGCCTCCCACGGTTCTACTGTTTTCCACGAGCCTCAGAAAAAGATTATGTACCAGATTGGTGATGGTGCTGCCATTGCTGCTGTAACGGGCATCCCCACCGTGTCAGATTTCCGGCGCCTGGATATTATGCTGGGCGGCCAGGGTGCTCCGCTGGTTCCCATCGGCGACAATCTTCTTTTTGGAGAGTACGATTATTGCCTGAACATTGGCGGTTTTTCCAATATTTCCTGGAGGGAAGGGGACAAGCGCATTGCCTTTGACATTTCTCCGGTGAATTATGTGATTAACCGCTTCACCCGTCAGATTGGGCTGGAGATGGACTGCGACGGCCTTATTGCCGCCAAGGGAACGGTTTGCCAGCAGCTGCTGGATAAGCTTAACTCGCTGGATTATTATTCCAAGACTTGGCCCAAGTCCCTGGGACGTGAATGGGTAGAGGCCAACGTGTTCCCTCTGCTGGATGCCTCCGGCCTTTCGCTTGAGGATTTGCTCCGCACCTATTATGAACATTGCGCGCACCAGCTCGCGCGCGTGACGGTGCCTGGTCGAAGCCTGCTTGTAACCGGCGGTGGCGCTTATAACAAATTCCTCATTTCCCGTATGGAAGAGCTTTCCGGCTGCCGCATAGTGGTGCCGGAGCCCGCCATCATTGAATTCAAGGAAGCCCTTATCTTCGCCTTCCTGGGCGTTCTGTACATGTTTGATCAACCTTCCTGCCTGCAATCTGTCACCGGTGCTTCCCGTGACAATATTGGCGGTATGCTGTTTAAAGTTTAAGGCTCGGAAGTTTCTTTCCGGATTACGCGTACATACTTGTAGGTAGCGCGGGAGCGATGCTTGCCTTCTACGGAGCCCACTCTAATGGTGGACTGGTTGGTAATGTGCTCGATGGTTGCTCTGGAACGGGTTTCCGCATTGCTCGCATTAGTAGAGTTGTTTCCAGACACCACCTTAGAGTAATCCAGTTCCGCACCGTTAACAAGGAGTAAATTCTTGGACAGTTTGATGCTCAGGCTTCCGGCCAAATCGTACGGACGCAGACGCGTCACGGTGTTGTTGTTGTCCTTAATGGAAAGCTGCAGGCGGTCTTCACCGGGCGCCTCGGCGGGACTGTGAGCGGGATAGTAGAAATAAAGATCTCCGTTCTTCCAGTCGAGACTGGCACTGGCACCAAGGGCTATGACATTGTCCATTCCAATGTCATTGTCGGCAGTGCCGTCTTTGCGTATGTACACGCAGCTACTTACATCTATGTAGGCGTCTACATAGTCTCCTCGGGAGAAGTCCAGGTTGCCGATGGATTGTACAGGCCATTTAACACTAATATCGCTCACGGTATTCGCATCGCTCCAAGGCCCCGGATTCCAGTTCTTTCCGTAGTACAGGATATCCATGGACCATACGTCGGAACGGATGCTGGTTCCGTCGCTGCAGGTGGCCTCCAGGTAGAAGTAATACTTGCCTTTGTTGGACTCTGAGAGTTCCTGGCCGATGATATCCTTCACATAAGTTTGTGTGGACATATTGGGCGTGTTCAATCCTGTCTCGATGTCAGAACCCTGATACACTCCGCCTTGCTTTTTCCAATAGAAGCGGGCCGATGAAATCGTGGCGTTATTGTTTACACTCTCCACAACCACGTTGACGGGAATTCCGTTGCTCTCATCATAGGCGGTGGGGAACTGAACGGAGGAGCCGGCCAGGTGGGATACCAGCGACACGGGCTCTTCAACCGTACAGGTCATTCCGCTCTCGTCAGTAACCGTGGCGCGGAGGGTCATGGGCCAGTTCAGATTGAAGCCGTGATTATTAAGCTTCAGCTCCTGCAGCGAAGGAATGGCCAGGCTCACGTTGTCTTTGGAGAAACGCTTGCCTTCGGGACTTCCAAGGCCCGTGAGAGGGATGGAAGCGCTTTGACTTTCCTGGTCTGTGTAAAGCAACTCGAAGGTTACCTGGTCCAGGTCCACTGTATGGGCGGCGGTAGAGAAGGAGAAGCTGAGGCTTCCGCACTCGTTGTCGTCAGGGTAGAGTTGGTCATCGGCCACGCTGAGGGAGCCGCTGAGAGGATTCTCCAGGCTTACATTCAGCTCGTCGTATCCGCTTTTCCCGCTCAGGTTTTCAAACTCGGCCCTTAAGGTCATGTTTAAGGGGAGGTCCGCCTGGCTTATTCCCAGCCTGTTGAGGGACGGGAACTGGATATTCTGTTTTTCCTTGTACTGCAGGCCGGTAGGGGATTTGATATCCAGCGACACCTCTTCCGGGAAGCCCGACGTGGGATTGGTGTACTGAAGCTTGAGGGAAGCCTTAGTGAAGGTGGAGGCTGTAGAGGAGAACTTGAAGTCCACGGGGATGACATCTCCCGGATACAGAGTGTTGCCGGCTACGGCAATGGCACCCGAAATCACACCCGTCTGGTCATCGTCCTTCACGCAGCGGGAATGGGTGACTTTCTGGTTGTAAGGACCGCAGTGCAGTTTGTCGGAGTAAACCCAGCCCACCTTATTCTTTTCTGTGCTCCAGGGAGCGGTATCGCTCCGGAGAGCACCGTAGTAGCCCCTGTCATAGTAGGTGCGGGAAGGCTGCGGGGGCGTTCCGCCGGCGTAAGCATTACCGTTCTTGTCCCTCTGCAGGTAGTTGGAGGGAAGGTACAGCGACATGAGCAGCCACTCGGTATGGTTGGGGAAGCGGTAGCCTTCCGGACAATACTCATTGTATCCCGCCTGGGTGACCAGGTTGTTGATATCGGCCAAATTTACGCTGTAGGCGTCTACATCCAGGCTCAGCGGCTGGGTAATCATTTGCACATATACCCGGTTATTGAACGAATTCTGGTCGTGGTAGGGGAGCTCTCCGGCAGAGTATTCGCGGATGGAGCGGGTATTGAGCCGGTCAAAATGGAAGGTGTAATAGGTGTTCTCATCCCCATTCCCATTGCTTATATTAAAGGGGCTCACGGGTTGCCCGTCGCTGCGCTCAATGGTAAAATACTTATCGGGCAGCACCGTTACGGGTGCGTAGGTGATATCCGTCAAGCCTTTCACCGGATCGTCGTAAGTGCCAATATTTCGGATGCAGCGTACGCTTTCACCTTTATGGGCTTCTTCCGCCGTAGGCCAGGTGTTATACGGGTCTCCAGACACGTCGTATCCAATATCCGTGGCGCTGCCACCTTCCTCGGCCCAGCTCACCAGTTTGGCGGTGCTGGACACCACGTGGGCGCGCCACTGACCCTGAGCAGGCTGATACAGGCGGGCGGTGGAGGAAAGGGATTCATTCCCCACCCAGATGCCGGCCAGCTGTTGGGAGGAGGCCAGGTACCAGCGCACTTCCTCCGGCTCTATGGTCCCGTTTCCGTTATTGTCCCGGTTTCTGCTCAGGCAGGACCAGGCCATTCCCTTATAGTTGTCCACAATCTCCGGGACGCGGTTCTTCACTTCATAATTCAGGAAAGTTTCCCATTCCCGCACTCCCTTCCCGTCATTCATGGTGAAAGTGCCGGAGTTGTTGTTTCTGGAATATAGCCCCCAGATGTAGGCCGAGTTCAACCGGCCATTTTCTTTGCCAATATCGGAGTTGGCACCGGCCTTCTCCGAATCGGGACAGCCCGCGGGCCAGTAGGGCCAGTCTCCACCCGGTTTTTCGGTGACAACCCCGTCTTCCTCCCTCAAGGTGAACTTGATCTCATCCAGATGCTCGCAGCCCCAGATAGAGCGAAGAGAGGGCTCGTAGACATTATAGATACTCTGGATGGACTGCTGAATAACCGAGTGGCTGGACTGGATAACGTCACTCTTACGGTCTCTGCTCTGGACGCTATTGGAAAGGATGTGCAGTTCGCGCGGCTGGGCGTTTACAAACTGGCGCCACAACTCTGGATTGGGCTCAGGGTTCCCGCTTTCGTCGCGGGGGTCGCTGTCGTAATAGTATTCATCAATAAAGACGGTGGCTCGGATTACTCTCTTATCTTCCGTCTTGTCCAACTCGAAATCGCTGCTTCCCGAAGCAGTTTCTTTCCTGGTTTCCTCAAAGATATACTGGATAAGCTGGCTCACATCCATCAGTACGGGGTGCGGTGTATTCCACGGCCCGTCTCCGCCTTTCTTCGCGCCCCACTTAGGATCGTATTTGTCGTCTCCGGGATAGGCCATTCTATTGGTGCTGTATCCCAAATTGTCGTCCTCCTTGTTAATGGCAAACTTTACCCAGCGGTAATCCAGCAGGGTGTTGTCCGTGTCGTGCGGGTCATAGATGGGATAGTCTACGTTGTTTATAGGATAGGTGTCTTTTTTAGGGCCGCCGCCCACCTGGGACGTAAAGGGGGTTTTTACATACCAGGAGAACTTCTCCGGAGTTAGGTTCTCATCGTAGTGGAAGGTGATGGAGTGGTACTCGTAGTGACAGTCGGCATTGACATATTCGTCGTCTGTGAGCAGAAGATAGCCTTCCTGTCCGGGCTGTATCTCCTGGTCCGTTTTGACTTCGGCATAAATGCTGGAGATGTTATTGATGGTAATCTCGTAGGTGTAGGATGTGCCTCGAAGGGTATTGTAGTCGTCATCCCCGCTGTTGGTAAAGTCTCCAAGATGCACCGTGAAGATGGTGTCTGAAGTAAGGGCATAATTGGCACTTCCGCCCACGAGGGCCTGTACTCCTTCCGGAGTAAGAGTAAGGAACAGGTCAAATTTTACATAGGTGGCATGGGGACTGGCATAGATCCATTCGCCGTTTTCTACGAAATTATTACCGAATTCCTGACTGTACCCCGTGTATCCGTCTTTCCCTGTATTGATTTTCTGCTGTTTTTCCCGGTCGTTGTAAGAGGAGGCCGATGCCTTGGGTTGGTGCCGGCTTTCCAGAGTATAGAAGGAGAAGGTGTACCATTTGCCTTCTGCGTCCTCTTCCGTGCCCTCGAAATAGGCCTGCTCAGAGTCAAAGTAAATAGTGCCCTCCGGAGCCCTTCCTTCATCGTAATCGGAGAAGAGGTAACAACGGTCGGGAACATTGCACACGCCCCAGTGCATGGTTTTGATGGCGCTGATATACTGCAGCTGCGGGTTGCTGCGAATTTTGAACTTAACCTTCGCGTCCAGTTTTTCCAGTTCCAGGCGGGTTTCGTCAAAGTCGGGACTGCCGGACTCGTTGTTCCAGATCATCTTACCCGTATTCACGTTGTCTGCCACGCCCTTCATCAGGAACAGGTCTTTGCGGTTCACAATGTCCTGGTTCAGTTTAACCACCGTAGAGCGCAGCTGGTCCAGGGTATGGATGCTGTTCAGGTAGCCGATGGGGTCTTCTTCATCGCCCAGCGAGCATATGGCGTTGTCTACGTTGGCAATGACCACCAGCGTAGCCTTGGAGCATACTTTTGTAGAGATTTTAACGGCGCCGTAGGTTTTGTCCACCGGAGATTGGGCCGTTTCAAGCGTCTTGTTGGCCACCCACCAGCCTTCGTTGGGGTTGGAGTCCAGATCGTCCAAGTCCAAAAACAAGTGCTCGTAGGAGAAATAGCGGCCGTAAATTTTGTTGTGATAGTTCTGCTGGTCTGACTCGTCGTTGCAGAAAATCATCACGTAGAGGTCGTGGATACGTTCCTCATCGGCCGGAGAAGCCTCTGCCTTGGTACTTACGTCCAAGTCCATCAGGTCGTAGGCGCCAAAGTTGAGGCGCATGGTGATGGGGGCTCCGTCCGGAAGGCTGCTCACGGGCATTTCTTCCTCTCTCGTGCGACTGCAGGAGATTAGCAGCAGTGCTGCTTGCACCGCGGCTAAGAATAATATGGTCAGACTCCGTTTCACAGGCTATTCAAATATTACAGTTTCGGTTTTGTTGGAGGTGTTCCAATCGGCCACCTCAAAGTAGAAGGATACTTTCTCACCCTTACCGATGCGTGTGGTGATGGTAAGATGCTGGTTTCTGGCAATCTGCGTGATGTCCCGGGCGTGGTCGTCGTGCACCGGCAGCTGGCTGTAACTGTGGGGAGTACCCAACAGAGTGAAACTCACATCGCAAGTGTAGGGGCCCAGGCTGGGGAATACGTACCAGCTCTTTTCAAAGCGGTTGCCATTCTGGATGGTGACGGGCTCCGCTTCTGTAGAAATTAGGTCGTCAGTGGCGTCGGCAACGGGCGCAACGGCAAAGTCGTTTTCGTGAGGAATCACATACCCCTTGGCGGGACACATATTGACAAAGGTGCTGCTGAAGTTGTTCAGCGTGAGATTATCTCCGTACTGATTTTCAAAGACGGCCGTTACTTTGGCGCAGCAGCGCAGCAGCGACAGGTGCAATTCGCCGTTTCCGCCTTCCCGCAAGGTTACCCTTCCCTTGGCCGATAGGGGAAGACGGCTTTCCACCGTCAAATTGGCTTGGGCCGGCTCGAAAAGAAGGTTTTCCACATCGTCTGAAGAGGAAAGGGCCGTGAGGTCGGTAACCGTGTTTTCCCCGTTTTTCATGGTCCAAAGGCCCTGGGTGTTGGCAAAGGCATAAACCGTGTAGGTTTGGCTGCCGGTGAGGTTTTGAAAAGATACGGATACTCTGGTGCCGGTGGCTTCTCCCTGCACGTGGCAGTTTTCCTGTTCGTTGGCAAGACCGTTGTACTTTCGGACAATATCTCCGTTAGAATTGGCCACCAGAATAATCAGGTCCGGCTTGTCGTCATTGAAAGCAATACTGCTGCCGTCGGTATCACCGGCCGATTTGGTTTGGAGGGCGCCGGTCTCAAACTCAATGAGAAGGGTGGCGTCGGGCATTTCGGGTCTGACGCAGCCAAACGCGCTCACAAGCAGGAGCAGCCATATGAGTCCTT
>DFLI01000050.1 GCA_002373715.1 Bacteroidales bacterium UBA3623 | reverse complement strand
GCTATGTCGTCGTTCTGTGAGGCCTTTCCTCTGAAGGTGGAGACCTCTGCCATGAGGGACTCGCAGGTTTCCCGGGCGCTTCCGGAACTGTGCGAAGCCCACTCTAGGAGACGCTTCTCGCCGTAAAACTCTTTTTTCAGGTTACGGGCCTCTGTAACGCCGTCCGTATAGAACACCAGACGGGAGCCTGGAGCCAGGGTGATGGTTTGCGACTTATACATAATTAAAATTAAATCCATTCCCGTTTTTATCCCGAGCTCAAATGCACTGTTTTTCTTGCCGTTCTCAATAATTATCTGTAAATTTGTAGATGGTTAGTCGTGTGTAAAAAATCACAAAACACCATATGGAACAGAAAAAGTTAGATGTAGTGCTCGGACTCCAATGGGGGGACGAGGGCAAAGGTAAGGTTGTGGATGTACTCACCCCTTCCTACAAAGTGGTAGCCCGTTTCCAGGGCGGCCCCAACGCCGGTCATTCACTCGTTTTTGACGGAGACAGCTTTGTGCTCCACACCGTTCCTTCCGGCATTTTCCGCGAGGGAACCGTGAACGTGATTGGCAACGGCGTGGTCATAGACCCCGTCATCCTCATGGAAGAAATTACTGAGATTGAAAAGCGCGGTGTGGACGTAAGCAAAAAGCTCCTCATCTCCAAGCGCGCCCATCTCATCCTCCCCACCCACCGGGCCCTGGACGCTGCCAGCGAAAGCGCCATGGGCAAAGCCAAGATTGGTTCCACGCTCAAAGGCATCGGCCCCGCCTATGCCGATAAGACCGGCCGCAACGGCCTGCGCGTAGGAGACCTCCTGCGAAGCAATTACAAGGAACTTTACGAAGCTCACAAGCAGCGCCATCAGCAGCTGCTGCAGCAGTATCCTCCCTTCCAGCTCCCCTTCAACTTTGACGAATACGAGAAGCAGTGGTTCCAGGCCGTAGAGGCCCTGAGGCGCTTCCCCTTCATAGACAGTGAGGTATATGTGAACGACGCCCTCAAGGCCGGCACTCCCATCCTGGCCGAAGGTGCACAGGGTTCCCTCCTGGACATTGACTTTGGCACCTACCCTTACGTCACCTCCTCCAACACCATGAGCGCCGGCGTTTGCACGGGCCTGGGTATTGCCCCTTCCCGCGTGGGCAAGGTGTACGGCATCTTCAAGGCCTACTGCACCCGCGTGGGCAGTGGTCCCTTCCCTACCGAGCTCTTCGACAAAGACGGTGAGACGCTCCGTGCCATCGGCCACGAATATGGCGCCACCACCGGCCGTCCCCGCCGCACCGGCTGGCTGGACATGGTAGCCCTCAAGTATGCCGTCATGATGAACGGTGTCACAGACCTCATCATGATGAAGTCCGACGTCCTGGACAACTTTGACACCATCAAGGTGGCCGTAGCCTACAAGGAAGGAGACCAGGTGCTGGAGAACTTCCCCTACGACGGCGGCAAGAACGTTACGCCCATCTACAAAGAATTCCCCGGATGGAAAACTCCGCTGAGCGGCCTGCGCCGTTACGAAGATTTCCCCGGGGCCTTCAAAGACTATATCAACTTCATTGAAACCGAGACCGGCTGTCGGATCAAGATTGTATCCGTGGGCCCGGACCGTGAAGCCACCGTGGTGCGCTAGGCAATGCCTACGCGCTTGAAGATCTCATCCACGTTTTTAAAGTAGTATTCCAGGGTAAAGCAGTCATCCAGCTCTGCCCTGGATAATTTTTCCATCACTGCGGGGCTGGCCTCCAGCAAGGTCTTGTAGTCCTTGTTATTGGTCCAGGCGTCCATAGCGATGGGCTGTACGGTGTCGTAGGCCTGTTCGCGGGAGAGTCCCTTGGCAATGAGGGCGTTCATCACACGCTGGGCAAAGATAACTCCGCGGGTGCGGTAGATATTGGCCAGCATGGTTTCCGGATACACTACCAGGTTCTCCAGGATACCCTTGAAACGCTGGAGCATGTAGTCCAGCAGCTCGGTGGCATCCGGCAGCACAATACGCTCCGTGCTGGAGTGGGATATGTCACGCTCGTGCCAGAGGGCCACGTTCTCGTAGGAAGTGGCCATGTAACCGCGCATCACGCGGGCGCAGCCGCAGATGTTCTCGGAACTGATGGGATTGCGCTTGTGAGGCATGGCGCTGGAGCCTTTCTGGCCCTTGCGGAAAGCCTCTTCCACCTCCCGCACTTCCGTGCGCTGGAGGTTGCGAACCTCGAAGGCCATCTGCTCCAGGGTAGAAGCAATGAGGGCCAATGTACCCACATAGCAGGCATGGCGGTCTCTCTGCAGCACCTGCGTAGAGATGGCAGCACTCTCAATACCCAGCTTTTCACAAACATAGTCCTGGATGAAGGGAGGGATATTGGCAAAGTTACCCACGGCGCCGCTCATCTTACCGGCCTCAACACCGGCGGCGGCAGCCTCAAAGCGCTGGATGTTGCGCTTCATCTCCTCGTACCACAGGGCCCACTTGAGGCCGAAGCAGGTGATATCGGCATGGATGCCGTGCGTGCGGCCGATGCAGGGAGTTGCCTTGAACTCCAGGGCGCGGCGGCGCAGCACCTCAACGAACTCCTCCAGATCTTTGCGGAGGATGGCATTGGCCTGCTTGAGCAGGTAGCCGTTGGCGGTGTCCACCACGTCGGTGGAAGTGAGGCCGTAGTGCACCCACTTGCGCTCTTCGCCCAGGCTCTCGCTCACGGCACGGGTGAAGGCCACCACGTCGTGGCGGGTCTGCTCCTCAATCTCCTGGATGCGTTTCACCTCGAAACGGGCGTTAGCCCTGATCTTGGCCACATCCTCGGCGGGGATCACGCCCAGCTTGCTCCAGGCCTCGCAGGAGAGGGTTTCTACTTCCAGGTACGCTCCGAACTTGTTTTCCTCGGTCCAGACGTCCCGCATCACTTTCCTTGAATAGCGCTCAATCATGGTTATTTGTTTTGAAGGAAGTTCAGGATATTCTTCTCAATGCGGGCGGGCACGTCGGCGCATTCGGTGCGCTCGAAGGGCTTGTCGCTCAGTTTGTTGTACAGCTCAATGTATCTGTCGGTGATACCATTAACCACTTCGGGAGTCATCTCGGGCACCTTCTGGCCTTCCTTGCCCTGGAAGCCGCCGGCCATGAGCCACTCGCGGACGAACTCCTTGGAAAGCTGCTTCTGGTGCTCGCCCTTGGCCAGGCGCTCCTCGTAACCATCGGCATAGAAATAACGGGAAGAGTCAGGAGTGTGAATCTCGTCCATGAGCATAATCTGGCCGTCGCGCTTACCGAACTCGTACTTGGTATCTACCAGGATAAGGCCTTTCCCCGCAGCGATTTCCGTTCCGCGCTGGAACAGGGCCAGGGTGTATTTCTCCAGCTGCTCGTATTCGTCAGCGGGAACAATGCCACGGGCAATGATTTCTTCCTTGGAGATATCCTCGTCATGCCCCTCGGCCGCCTTGGTGGTGGGGGTGATGATGGGATGGGGAAGCTTCTGGTTTTCCTTCAGGCCTTCGGGAAGGGTTACGCCGCAAAGAACACGGTTGCCGGCCTTGTACTCACGCCAGGCATGACCTGCCAGGTAACCGCGCACCACCATTTCCACTTTGTAGGGCTCGCAGCGGTAGCCGATGGTAACCATGGGATCCACGGCAGCCACCTTCCAGTTGGGGAGGATGTCCTGGGTAAGATCCAGGAACTGAGCGGCAATCTGGTTCAGCACCTGTCCCTTGTAAGGAATGCCCTCGGGCAGAACTACGTCAAAGGCAGAAATACGGTCGGTAGCGACCATAATGATGTACCCGTTATTAAGGGTATAGACGTCGCGGACTTTTCCCGTGTACTTGGCTTCCTGACCGGGAAGCTGAAAATCAGTTTTTACAACAGCGTTCATATGCCTAAAAGTGATTCTTAAAACATTCAATGGTATTCTTCATAAGCATGGCGATGGTCATGGGGCCAACGCCTCCCGGAACGGGAGTAATGTAGGAAGCAACAGGCTGGGCCGATGCAAAATCTACATCTCCGCAGAGCTTGCCTTCCTCGTCGCGGTTCATACCCACGTCGATGACAACGGCGCCGGGCTTCACCATGTCTCCGGTAACCAGTTTGGCCTTGCCCACGGCCACCACCAGAACGTCGGCCGTGCGGCATACGGCGCCCAGGTCGGCGGTGCGGGAATGGGCAATGGTTACGGTGGCATGACGGTCCAGCAGGAGCTTGGCGATGGGCTTACCCACAATGTTGCTGCGGCCCACTACAACGGCATTCTTGCCCTTGAGTTCCAGGCCGATGCTGTCAATCAGGCGCATGATGCCGGCGGGGGTGCAGGGCACGATGCACTTCTTGCCCAGCCACAGACCGGCCACGTTGCCGGGGTGGAAACCGTCCACATCCTTTTCCTTGGAGATGGTGTCAATCACCTT
The DNA here is from genome assembly GCA_002373715.1 of Bacteroidales bacterium UBA3623. Classification (GTDB taxonomy): domain Bacteria; phylum Bacteroidota; class Bacteroidia; order Bacteroidales; family UBA932; genus Cryptobacteroides. Next base: position 13,320 of record DFLI01000050.1, on the reverse strand, counting down.
CTCCTCGTCAATGTGCTTGGGCAGGGGCAGCTGCACCAGGATACCGTCCACCACGGGGTCGTTGTTCAGGTCCTCAATCTGCTTCAGGAGAGCCTCCTCGGTAATGGTGGCCGGAAGCTCAATGAGGCGGGATTCCATGCCCGTGTAGGCGGCTGCCTTTACTTTGTTGCGTACATACACCTGGCTGGCGGGATTCTCACCCACGATAATCACAACCAGGCAGGGTTTGCGGCCGTACTGTGCTTCCAGCACCGGTACTTCGGCCTTTACTTCGTCCTTGACTACCAGACTTAATGCTTTTCCGTCAATGATGTTTCCCATACTATTCAAAAGCCCAGTGGGCAATGTCTTTTCTATAAAATAAATTCTCGCAGGAGATTTTTTCTATTTCCTGATACACCTTCTTTCGGGCATCGGCCAAATCTTTTCCACCGGAGACTACCATGAGGACGCGGCCGCCATTGGTGAATACGTGTCCGTCGCGGATGGAGGTGCCCATGTGGTATACCTGGGCATCCACCGTCTCCAAACCTTCAATGTCGTAGCCCTTTTCATAGGAGCCCGGATAGCCTTTGGAGGCCAGCACCACGCCCAGGGTTACGCCATCGGCCCAAACGGGCTGCTTCACCGGAAGGCCCTTGGCCACGCCGTCGAAGATGTCGAAGATATCGCTTTCCAGCAGCGGCAGCACCACCTCCGTCTCGGGGTCTCCGAAACGGGCGTTAAACTCAATCACCTTAATGCCCTGCGGGGTTTTCATAAGGCCGCCGTAGAGCACGCCGGAGAGCGGAAGTCCCTCGGCCACCATGGCCTTGGCTGCCTTGCAGAGTATCTCCTTGTATGCAAACTCTTTATCCTCTCCCGTAATGAAAGGAAGGCCGGTATAGGCACCCATACCGCCGGTGTTGGGACCCTTGTCTCCGTCGAAGGCACGCTTGTGGTCCTGCGACAGAGGCATCGGGTACACGCGCTCTCCGTCCACAAAGCACAGGAAGGAGAACTCCGGGCCGATGAGGAAGTCTTCCACCACTACCCTGCCCTCTCCGAAGCTGTGGTCCAGGAGCATATCGGCCAAGGCCTTGCGGGCCTCATCCAGGTTTTGGGCGATGACCACACCCTTGCCGGCAGCCAGACCGTCGTACTTGAGCACCGCCGGGAAGGGGCGGCCGCTCACATAGGAGAGTGCCTCCTCGTAGTCCGAGAAACTGCGATACGCAGCCGTAGGAATGCCATATTTCTCCATGAGCTTTTTGGCGAATTCCTTGGAGCTCTCGATGGCCGTGGCGGCCTGGGTGTGGCCGAAGATGGGCAGCCCGGCGGCGCGGAAGGTATCCACAATGCCGGCAGCCAGGGAGGCTTCGGGACCCACTACGGTAAGGTCTACTTCATTCTCCTGCGCAAAGGCGAGAAGGCCCTCCACGTCGGTGTCTTTGAGCGGCACGTTAAAGGCCTGCAGGCCGATACCGGCGTTGCCGGGAGCACAGTAGATTTTGGAGACCTGGGGGCTGCGACTCAAGGCATCCACAATGGCATGCTCGCGGCCGCCGCCGCCAATCACCAGCACGGTTTTGCCCAGGCAGTTCTCCAAGTTAATCTCCTTGGCAGATTTTGCCATCTTGGGCGAAGGGAGAGGATAAACAAGTCCCATATTATTTTAACTTTTCCTATTTTAAGTCCCTCCCCCGAGGGGAGGGGTTTCGGGAGGGGGCAACGTTAAAACACTAATTTTCAAACACTAGATCAGTGTTTGAAGTGACGTACTCCTGTAAATAACATGGTGATGCCCAGTTCATCGGCCTTCTTGATGGCGTCCTCGTCGCGGATGCTGCCGCCGGGCTGCACAATCACGGTCACGCCGTACTTGGCAGCAAGGGCCACCGTGTCGTCGAAGGGAAGGAAGCCGTCGGAAGCCAGTACCAGGCCTTCGGTGAAGCCGGCGTTCTTGGCCTCGTTCAGGGCAATCTCGGCCGATCCTACGCGGTTGGTCTGGCCGGCGCCGATACCGATAGTGTGGTTATCCTTCACCACGGCAATGGCGTTGGACTTCACGTGCTTGACAATCTTCCAGCCAAAGTTGGCATCGGCCAGCTGCTCAGAGGTGGGCTTCACCTTGGTTACGCACATTTCCGCCGTCACCTTCTCTACCTGGGTATCCAGCTGCTGGGCCAGCATACCGCCGTTCACGCTGATGAACTGAGGCACGGAGGCGCCGTCGCGAGTCATATCCACCTGCATCACGCGGAGGTTCTTCTTGGAGGAGAGAATCTCCAGGGCCTCGGGAGTGTAGGAAGGAGCAATCACAATCTCAAGGAAGATGGGCTTCATGCCCAGGGCCACCTCGGCGGTGAGTTCGCGGTTCACGCCAACGATGCCGCCGTAGATGCTCACCTTGTCGGCCTCATAGGCAGCCTGCCAGGCTTCCTCGATGGTTTTGCCCACGGCAGCGCCGCAGGGGTTCATGTGCTTGAGGGCCACGCAGAAGGGCTCTTCGAAGTCACGCAGTACGTTCAGGGCAGCGTTGGCATCCTGGATATTGTTGTAGGAGAGCTCCTTGCCCTGGATTTGCTTGGCAAAGGCCAGGGAGAAGGGAGCGGGCTCCAGAGAGGCGTAGAAGTTGGCGCTCTGATGAGGGTTCTCACCATAACGGAGGCCCTGCTTTAGGTCGTACTCCAGGAATAGTTTCTCGTTCAGGCCGGCCGCCTTGCGCATATAGGTAGCAATGCAGGCGTCGTATTCGGCCGTATGGGTATAGGCTTTGGCACTCAGCTTCAGACGGGTCTCGGGAGAGGTGGTTCCGTTAGCACGAAGCTCGGCCAGCACGGTATCATAGTCGTTAGGGTCGCACACAATGGTGACGTCCTTCCAGTTCTTTGCAGCGCTGCGCACCATGGAAGGGCCGCCGATGTCGATGTTCTCAATGGCATCTTCCAGGGTAACGCCTTCCTTGGCAATGGTCTGCTTGAAAGGATAGAGATTTACGCAAACCAGCTCGATGGTCTGGATGCCGTTCTCCTTCAGGGTTTCCATGTGGGCCGGCACATCTCGGCGGGCCAGGATGCCGCCGTGCACCTTCGGGTGCAGGGTTTTTACACGGCCGTCACAAATCTCCGGAAAGCCGGTCACTTCGCTGATGCCGATGGTTTTCACGCCCTCGGATTCCAGCAGTTTCTGGGTACCGCCCGTGGCGATAATCTCCCAGCCCAGGTCTACCAGGCCTTTCACGAAAGGAACGAGGCCTTTTTTGTCGGATACACTAACTAACGCTCTCATATTAATTGTTTAATGGTTTCTACATAAAGTTCATGTTCAATCTTCTGGCCGATGCGGTGCACCTCCTCGGGGTCGGAGCCCTCGTAGGGGAAGGCGCGCTGGGCAATGATTTTGCCACCGTCCAGGTCTGCACTTACCCAGTGGATGGAAATGCCGTACACCTTCACGCCGTAGGCTACAGCCTGTTCCACGGCGTTGGCGCCCTTGAAGGCAGGCAGCAGCGAGGGATGGATATTGATAATCTTGCCCTCGTAGGCATTCAGCATGGTCTCCCCTACTATTCTCATATAGCCCGCCAGGCAAACCAGGTCCACCTTCTTGGCATCCAGAAGCTTCACAATCTCTGCCTCATAAGCCGCTTTGCCGGAATAGTCCTTGGGCGAGAACACGAAGCTCTCCACTCCCATTTCCCGGGCCCGGTCAATCACCGCGGCACCCGGCTTGTCGCACACCAGCAGGGCCACACGAGCCTGCAGGGTGCCGTTCTGGCAAGCCTGGGCTATGGCCACGAAGTTGGTGCCTGTTCCGCTGGCAAAGACAGCTAGCTGCTTCATCTCAGGATAATGTTAACGCCTTCTTTATCGGTGACCTTACCGATGATACTCGCCTTTTCTCCGCAGTCTTTCAGGATGGAAATGGCCTTGGGAGCCTCGGCGGCATCCATCACGGCAATCATACCGATACCCATGTTGAAGATGTTGAACATCTCGCGGTGCGGCACGCCGCCCCACTTTTCCAGCATCTGGAACACCGGCAGAATCTCCCAGCTGCCTTCCTGGATTTCCAGGCCCTGACCGGGCTGCAGCACGCGGGGAATGTTCTCGTCAAAGCCGCCGCCGGTGATATGAGCTACGCCGTGCACGTCGCACTGACGGATCACGGAAAGCATCTGCTTCACATATATCTTGGTAGGAGTGAGGAGCACGTCGCCCAGCTTCCGGCCGCCGAACTCGGGGATGGCGTCCGTGTACTTGAGACCGGCATCGGCCACAATCTTTCTCACCAGGGAGAAGCCGTTGGAGTGCACGCCGCTGGAAGCCACGCCCACCAGCACGTCTCCCACCTTTACTTTGGAGCCGTCAATGAGCTTGGATTTCTCCACCACGCCGGTGGTGTAACCGGCAATGTCGTATTCACCGTCCTCGTACATTCCGGGCATCTCGGCCGTTTCGCCGCCCACCAGGGCGCAGCCGGCCTGGCGGCAACCCTCGGCCACGCCCGCCACAATGGCTTCCACCTTGGCGGGGATGTTGTGTCCCAGGGCTACATAGTCCAGAAAGAAGAGAGGTTCGGCACCCTGGGCCAGCACGTCGTTCACGCACATGGCCACGGCATCTATGCCGATGGTGTCGTGTTTATCCATGGCGAAGGCTATCTTGAGCTTGGTGCCCACACCGTCGGTACCGCTCACCAGAACGGGTTCCTTGATGTTCAGGACAGAGAGGTCAAACATACCGCCAAAAGAGCCGATGTTACCCATGGAGCCCGTGCGGGCGGTGGAGGCCACGTGCTGCTTGATGCGACGCACTACCTCGTAACCGGCTTCCAGGTTTACGCCGGAGTTTTCGTAAGATTTCGCCATATTAGTCTTCGCTGTTTATATCATCATACAAAAGGGTTGGATACTTGCCCGTGAAGCAGGCCTGGCAGGGATCGGCACAGCCAAAGCACGAATCGCGGGTGCTTTCGGGGCTCAGGTAGCCCAGGGAATCGGCCCCAATGACCTTGCAAGCCTCCTCCAAGGTGCGGTGGGAGCAAAGGAGCTCTTCCGGGGTGGAGGTATCTACGCCGTAGTGGCAGGTAAAACGCATCATGGGGCTGGCAATGCGCACGTGCACCTCGGTGGCACCGGCCTCGCGGAGCATCTTCACAATCTTGAGGGAGGTGGTGCCGCGCACAATGGAATCGTCCACCAGCACAATGCGCTTGCCGTTCACAATGCTGTGCACGGGGGAAAGTTTCATCTTCACGCCCAGTTCGCGCATGGACTGCACGGGCTGGATAAAGGTACGGCCCACATACTTGTGCTTCACCAGGCCCATCTCGTAAGGGAGGCCACTCTGTTCGGCATAACCCATGGCGGCGGAAAGGCTGGATTCCGGTACGCCTACTACTATATCGGCCTCTGCAGGGCATTCCTTGGCCAGCCGGCGGCCGGCTTCCTTGCGGTAGGCGTGCACGTTGCAGCCGTCTATGTCAGAGTCCGGACGGGCAAAGTAAATGTACTCCATGGCGCACATCTGGTGGCGGGAGAAACGGGAGTACAGGGTGCTGCGGAGGCCCTTATTGTCCAGGGATACAATTTCTCCGGGCTTCACGTCCCGAAGGAAGGTGGCGCCCATGATCTCGAAGGCGCAGGATTCGCTGCTCACCACATACCCGTCTCCCAGCTTGCCGATACAGAGGGGCTTGATGCCGTGCTTGTCCCGGCAGGCATAGATGCGGCTTGGGGTCATGATGACGAAGGCAAAACCGCCTTCCATCATATTGAGGGCTTTAACAATATTGACTATACGGTCTTCCCCGGCGGTCTTCTTGATCAGGTGGGCCAGGAGCTCACTGTGGGTACCGGTCTGGAAGATGGTGCCGCGCTTTTCCAGGTAGTCGGAAATCTGACGGGCGTTCACCACATTGCCATCGGCCGCTACGGCGAAGTCTCCGCTGCGGTGGTGGAAGAACAGCGGCTCTACGTTGTCCAGGCCGCCTTTGGAGGCATTGGCATACTTGACACTGCCAATACCCAGGTTGCCCAGCAGATGGGTCACTTCCCCATTGGTGAAGATTTCGCTCAGCAGGCCCAGGCCACGGTAACGGTAATACTGACCGTTCTCGTCAAAGGTGGCAATGCCACCGCCTTCCTGGCCGCGGTGCTGGAGGTTATGCAAACCGTAATAGATTCGCGCAGCGGCGTCGGGGACGCCATATACAGCAAGAACTCCCATTAGATATCCAGTTTTTCCAGTCTTTCAAGAACATCGGCATAAGCGGGAATCACGTCTCCCAGGTCCAGGCGGAAACGGTCCTTGTCCAGGCGCTCGCCCGTGGCCTCGTCCCAGAGGCGGCAGGTATCCGGGCTCAGTTCATCGGAGATGATAATCTCTCCCGTGTCGGAGGCCCGGCCAAATTCAATCTTGGCATCTACCAGCTCGATGCCGGCCTTGTGGAAAAGCTCGGTGAGAAGTTCGCCGGCCTTTTTGCCCAGGGCGAACATCTCCTCCAGCTCCTCGTAAGAAGCCAGGCCGATGGCAAAGGCCTGATCCCGGTTCACCAGCGGGTTGCCCAGTTCGTCGTTATTGTAGCAGAGGTCCAGCACGGTGTGGGAAGGCTTGAAGCCCTCGTCCACGCCCAGCCGGGTGGCCACGGTACCGGCCAGCCGATTATGGTAAACAACCTCCAGGGGGATGATCTCAATCTTGCGGCAAAGCTGCTCGCGCTCGTCCAGAAGCTCGATGAAATGGGTGCGCACCCCGCAGCGGTTCAAGTAGCCCAGCAGGAGGGCCGATATCTTGTTGCTGAGGATGCCCTTCCCGGTGAGGCGGGCACGCTTTACGTTGTTGAAGGCTACCGTCACGTCCGTGTAGTGGAAAATCACCTGCTCAGGATTCTCCGTAGCATAGACGCGCTTTTCGTTTCCATTGAAGATAAGTTCTTTTTTAGTCATCGGTCTTTTCTGAAATAATGAACCGCGTTTTCAAATATGGGTTGACGGCAATTGCCGCTGATGTTCTTGAAGAGGTTTTCCTCGTAGCGCTCGCTGTGGCCCATCTTACCCAGGATGTGGCCGTCGGGGCTCACGATACCCTCTATATCATAGTAGGAACCGTTGGGGTTATCCACATAACGGAAGGCCACCTGACCGCGGGCAAAGAGTTCGCGGGCCAGCTCCGGGTTCACCACAAACTTACCTTCGCCGTGGCTGAAGGCAATGCTGTGCAGCTCTCCCTTCTCCAAACCGGCCAGCCAGGGGGAATTCACGGATTCCACGCGCGTGCGGGCCACCAGGGATATGTGCCGATGGATATCGTTGCGGAACAGGGTGGGAGAATCGGGGGTGACACAGCCCGCCTTGCCATAGGGAAGCAGTCCGCTCTTCACCAGGGCCTGGAAACCGTTGCAGATGCCCAGGATAAGGCCTCCGCGCTTCTGCAGGGCTGCAATGGCGGCGCTCACTTTCTCGTTGCAGATTACACTGGCAATGAACTTGCCGCTGCCGTCGGGCTCATCTCCGGAAGAGAAGCCGCCGCAGAAGGCCAGGATATGGCTCTCTCCGATGAGGGCTGAGAGTTCGTCAATGGAGCGGAGAACGTCCTCACCGGTGAGGTTGCGGAACACGAAGGGACGCACCTGGGCTCCGGCTTTGCGGAAGGCCTTGGCGGTATCGTAGTCGCAGTTGGAGCCCGGGAAGATGGGCAGGCAAACCACGGGATGCTCTACGGGAGCGCCCGGGTAAACCAGGTTGGCGGGGTTGAAGGCAACGGGAGCCACCTCGGGGACAGGGGCTTCGAAAGCCGGCTTCACGCGCGGCGGGTAGTTGCCAAAGTAGCGGCCCTCATAGGCCTTCTCCAGCTCTTCCAGGGAAAGGACGGTGCCATTGATGCAGATGCCATCGGCCGTTACCTCTCCCAGCAGGCGGGCGCCTTCCAGCTGGCAGCCAGCTTCCAGCACCACGGAGCCGTAACCCAGGGAGAAGAGTTCCTCTTCGGGGAGGTTCACCTTCACGCCCAAGGCGTTACCCATGGCCATTTTCACCAGGGCTTCGGCCACGCCGCCGTAGCTCAGAGACCAGGCAGAAACCACCTTTCCGGCCTCTATCCATTCGCGCAGCTGGTTCCAGTTCTTCTTGAGCTGGTCTGTATCGGGCATATAATCTGCCTTCGGGGAGTGTTCCAGCAGATAAATCTTGTTACCGGCTTTCTTGAATTCCGGGGAGATGACCTGGCGGGCATCTACGGTGGTAATACCGAAGGCCACCAGGGTGGGCGGTACGTGGATGTGCTCGAAAGTACCGCTCATGGAATCCTTTCCGCCGATGGACGGAAGACCCAGTTCCTTCTGCATCTTGAGGGTGCCCAGCAGGGCGCTCAGCGGCTTGCCCCAGGTGTGGGCATCGGCCGTCATTCTCTCAAAGTACTCCTGGTAGGAGAAGCGCAGCTTGCTCCAGTCGGCTCCGGCGCAGGCCACCTTGGTGCAGGCCTCCACCACAGCATAGGCAGCGCTGTGGTAAGGGCTCCAGAGGGCCAGGTTGGGGTTGTAGCCGAAGGCCATCACGCTGGCGGTATTGGTATAGCCGTCGGTGGGAAGTTTCTGGACAGACACCTGGGTTTCGGTGGTCTGGCGTTTGCCGCCGTATGGCATGAGTACGGTGGAACGGCCGATGGTGGAGTCGAACATTTCCACCAGGCCCTTCTGGGAAGCCACGTTGGGGGAGCTCATCACAGCGGTCATCTTCTCCTTCAGAGTGGCACCCGCAGGCTCCTGTACAAAAGGATTGCGCTTTTCAACGGCCGATATGGCTGCCTTGGCAAAGTGCCGGGCGCCAGCGCTGTCAATGAACTCGCGGGACAGGTCGCACACCTTTTCTCCGTGGAAGAACATGCGCATGCGGCCGGTAGCCGTTACATCGGCCACGTGGGTTACTTCTATATTATCCAGGGCGCATAGCTGCTCAAATTGCTCCCGGGAAGCGGCTTCCACCACTACGGCCATACGTTCCTGAGATTCGCTGATGGCCAGCTCGGTGGCATTGAGGCCGGCATATTTCACGGGCACGCGGTCCAGATAGATATCCAGGCCGGGAGCCAGCTCGCCGATGGCCACGCTTACGCCGCCGGCGCCAAAGTCGTTGGATTTCTTGATAAGGCGGGTTACCTCCGGGCGGCGGAACAGGCGCTGGAGCTGACGCTCCTCGGGGGCGTTACCCTTCTGCACCTCACTGCCGCAGGTTTCCAGGGAAGCCTCGGTGTGCTGCTTGGAAGAGCCCGTGGCGCCTCCGATGCCGTCCCGGCCCGTACGGCCGCCCAGCAGCAGAATCACGTCTCCGGCTGCCGGGGATTCGCGGCGCACGGCATTGGCCTTCACGGCACCTACCACGGCGCCAATTTCCATGCGCTTAGCGGTGTAGCCGTCGGAATAGACTTCACGTACGTGCGTGGTAGCCAGGCCAATCTGGTTGCCGTAACTGGAATAGCCTTCGGCCGCCTTGTGGGAAATCATGCGCTGGGGCAGTTTGCCGGGGATGGTGTCGGCCACCTTGGCGGTGATGTCTCCGGCACCCGTTACGCGCATGGCCTGGTATACATAGGCACGGCCGGAGAGAGGGTCCCGGATGGCGCCGCCCAGGCAGGTGGCAGCGCCGCCGAAAGGCTCAATCTCCGTGGGGTGATTATGGGTTTCGTTCTTGAACTGCAGCAGCCACTTCTGCATTTCGCCGTCCACATCCACATTCACGAAGATGCTGCATGCATTGTTTTCTTCACTCTGCTCCAAGTCTTCCAGCAGGCCCTTGGCCTTGAGGTAGCGGGCACCCAGGGTGGCCAGTTCCATCAGGCAGAAAGGCTTGCGGCTGCGGCCCAGTTCCTCGCACATATCGCGGGCCAGTTGCAGGGAGCTTTCCAGTTCAGGTTTCAGGAAGGATTCCTCAACGGTAATCTCTTCTATCTCGGAAGTGAAGGTGGTGTGACGGCAGTGATCGCTCCAATAGGTGTCCAGAATGCGGAGTTCAGTTTCTCCGGGATTGCGGCCCTCGGAGCGGAAGTAGTTTACCACTTCCCTCAGGTCGTCGGTGTTCATGGCCAGGCCGTGGCTTTGGCAGAAGGCGGCATAATCGGCCTCCTTCATCTGGATGAAACCGCTCAGGTCTTCCAGGGGTTTCACATCGGCCTTGTCGGAGAGGGAGAGCACGTCCATATCCTTGCGACGGCATTCCACCGGGTTGATGAAATAGTGGGCCACGCGCTCCAGCTCTGCGTCCGTCACCTCTTCCCCAAACAGGAGCAGGCGGGCGCTCTTGATGGTAATATCGGCCTTCGGGTCTATCAGGTGCACGCAGTCTACGGCCGACGAGGCTCGCTGGTCAAACTGACCGGGCAGGAACTCTACGGCCAGGTACTTGCCACCGGCGGGGAAAGTATCGCTCACCACGTCCGTTACGGTTTCTCCGAACACGCTGTAGCGGCACTTTTCCAAAAGCTCATCGGAAAAGCCGAAGAGGTCGTACACGTTGAGCACGCGCAGCGAGCGCAGGGAAAGGGACAGATTCTCGTTGAAATCTTTCAAAAGGCTGGAGGCTTCTACCCGAAAGCCTTCGCGCTTCTCTACAAATATTCTCCTAGGTCTAGCCATATAATAAAAAGCGATGCCCACCGGCGGTAGTGCGTGGTGGGCATGGTGCTATATAGTTGTATTCAGTACTTTATCACTCTGCTGTTTGCGGAACTCCTGGAGCTGCTGAGCCAGGGCTTTATCCTGGAGGGCCAGGATGGCCACCGCGTAGAGGGCGGCGTTCTTGGCTCCGTCAATGGCCATGGTTGCGACGGGAATGCCGGAGGGCATCTGAACAATGGAAAGGAGAGAGTCCATTCCCATGAGTGCCTTGGATTTTACAGGGATGCCGATGACAGGGAGGGTGGTGAGGGCAGCAATGACTCCGGGGAGGTGGGCTGCACCGCCGGCACCGGCGATGACAATCTGGCAGCCTTTATCCTGCAGGGAGGTAACATATTCGGCCAGGGGGCCGGGATTGCGGTGGGCGCTGAGCACCCGTTTCTCGTAAGGAATACCGAATTCTTCGAGGGTGGCGCAACACGGGGACATAACGTCCCAGTCACTAGCGCTTCCCATAATTACTGCAACCTTCATTGTAAGAATAACCTCAGAAATGAGTTGCAAATTTACAACGAAACTGCGACACTTTCAAGAAATTGCCGCAGTTTTTTATCAACATTCCTATGTTAATAGGAAGAGGCTTTTAGGCAGGCAATATGCTCCTGGGGTGCTTCCATGATATTCCAGGAAAGAACGGCGCCTTGAACTCAGAATTTCCATCTGGCGCCCACAACAAAGATGCGCCGGTTGCTCCGGACTTCCTCTACCCAGAATTCCTTCAGCTCTTCCGACTCGAAGCTGGTTTCCTTGGGCTGATCCAGCAAATCTCGTCCTTCCAGGTATAAAGTGAAGTGTTTGAATTCCTTCTGGATGTTGGCATTGAGCTCACAGTACTGCTTGAAGATGGTAAAGAAGGTGGCCACCTTACTTTGGTACTTGGCATTCACGCCCATGCTCCAACCCTTTCCCAGCTTAGCCGATACATCGGCATTCAGACGCCAGTCGAAGGACTTCTTTATGGTGTCACTGGTCTTGGCCTTGCGGCGGTTCTGGTTGTAGGTGACTCCCAGATTGGCCGTAATAACCCGGCCCCGCCAGCCCAGCTTCTCCGTAATGCCCGCGGAATGGCTGTCGGAAGAGTTAATCCAGTGAAACACCTTGTATTCACGCCCGTCGATTTCCTCGTTGGTCCAGGTCTGGTCTATCTCGTTCTGAACGTTGGTATAAGAGATGGTGGTCTGGGTGAAGAAACGCTTCCACTTGAACTCATACTCCAAACCGTAGCGCTGCGTCCAGGGCGAGATGAGCTGCTCGTTTCCACGGTATAACTGGTCCAGGTAACCGGCCGTACGGTCGTACCAGCAAATCTTCAGATAATCCGGATGGCTTACGCTGAACTGGTTGGTGAGGTTGAGGGAATGATGGGGAGAAATGGTCCATTTCACATTGCCCTTTCCCACCGGATACACTCCTTTTATTTTTAGTCTCTGCTGGTGAACATCGTCGTTCAGACGCCGGGCATACACCTGGCAGGCGTAATTGGCGTGGGCCTCCAGGCTCTTCCAATTGAAATCGGCCGACAGATACGGCTCTATCAGGGCGCTCAGGTAATTGAACGTTTCCCTCAGACGGGTGGAATCCCGCCAGATTTCCTCGCCTTCGTCCCAAATATTGATGCGGGTTGCTCCGCTGTTTTCATCCAGGGCATGTTTGGTGGTAAGACGAAGACCAGGGGCATATTTCAACTTCACGGTTCCGTCCAGAGGGGTCATCTGAAGGTGGATGTCCCCATCCAGATTAAAATCCTGGCTGCGGGGCGTTATCCTGTATTTCCAGGCATAGCCCGCAATGTCATCATCCACGGGGACCTCCGTTCCGCCATTCCCATCTTCCGTTTTGAACACAATCCAGGTATTGGTTCTTGCGCTGCTAATGGCCTGGAAAGCAAGGGAGCTCTCCAGGACCTTGCGGCCGGAATCAAAGCTCCGGTGGGTTTTCAGCCCGGTTTCCACCTTGTGTTCGTCCATGACGGGAATCTCATAATAGTAGGAAAACTTTCCGTCATCCTCCGATTTCACATCAACATTCATAGAATGGTTCCTGGCCCTGTCATTCTTATACTGGTACAGGATCCAGGCGGTGTAATTCCGGTCCTTGGCGGGTGTCCAAAAAAAGTCTGAGCGAATACTGGTAGTAAGGGGCTTGGTAGTAGCCGCCTTGTACACTATGCCCATACGCTCATTCTTGTAGGCTACGCGGCTGTTGTCCGTGGTCTTGGGTTCCCACTTTCCTGTAAGCGTAGTGGTCCAGCTAAACTTCTCCGTCTTGTAGTTCAGCTTGAAGTTTCCCTGCATAAGGCCGTGGAACATGGGTTTGTCATCCGACACCACGCTGCCCTCCATTCCTCCCAGGCCGCCGGACAAATCTGCACTGCCGGACCACTGCGCCCGAAGCGGGGCGCAGCATAGCAGCAAGGCAAGACACAGACTGAGAGGCCGATTCATTTACTTATCATCATTAATAAGATGCACCTCGGTTAAAGGCTGTCCATTGACGATGGACAGGACCGGAATAGCAAAGACAAAAAATGCAAAAGCAATAGTCAGGAATTTCTTTTTCATGCTCCTGTTTCTGGTTAGTGAGGGTAAAAATACAAGTTTTTTCCCTTATATGCAACAAAAAGCCCCCTGAGATATCTCAGAGGGCTTTTTTGTGACTCCAACAGGA
>DFLI01000059.1:10024-16215 GCA_002373715.1 Bacteroidales bacterium UBA3623 | reverse complement strand
CGCCGTTCTCAGACACCGAGAGTTCACCAATGGTCATGGGACCCAGATTGCTCACGGGAATGTAGAATTCCGTGCCGGAGCTGCCGGCCTCGGCCTGCCACACCTGGGTAACCCAGGCGCTGCCGTCCTTTTCCAGCGCCACCCGGATGTCTACATCCTGGATTTTACGAATTGCCTGCCCCTGAGCCACAAGGCAAAGAGACAGGCCTATAAGAACTAAGAATTTTTTCATTAGATCGTAGGGTAATCCTTCTTTGTTACGTCGTCAGCAAGATACTCTCTCTTAGCGAAGCCCAGCATACCGGCGATGAGGGATGTGGGGAACATACGGACCTGCTGGTTGTACAGGGTAACCGTATCGTTGAACGTCATGCGGGACAGGCGTACGTTCTCTTCGTACTGCTTGATGCTTTGCATGGTGTCCTGGTAGTTCTGGTTAGCCTTGAGCTCGGGATAAGCTTCTGCCACTGCGATGAGGCGGGAAGCAATCTCCGTGAGGGCCTGCTCATTGGCGTTGATCTCTGCGGCTGTGGGGGCAGGCGAAGAGGTTATCTTGCGGGCCTCGATTACTTTCTGGAGGGTATCGGCCTCATAACCGGCATATTCGCGGGTTAACTTGACCAGGGCCTGCAGGGCATCGTAACGGCTAATTTGCTGTACATTAATCTGTTTAAGTGCGTTGTTGCAAATTTCGTCTTTCTTAACGAGTTTGTTCTGAACGGAAATCACCCAAATAACCAGGAGGGCGATTACGGCAATTACGATAATGGTTACCATAGCTTTATTGGTTAATAATCACACAAATATCCGAAAAAAGTGTATATTTGTCAATACTAATTGTCAAAAAGATGAAATCAAACACGTACTTCAAAGACACTGCGCTGGACGCCCTGAAAGGAAATTGGCTCAACGCCGTACTGGCCACCCTGGTGTACCTCCTCATCGTCTGCCTCATTGCCGGCCCGGGCTTTTTCATGTACTTAAACATGGATTTTGACAGCCTCTCTACGGATCCCAATGCCGCTCTGGAGGCCATGGCACCCATCTACAGAACCTCCACCATCACCTTCCTGGTAGAGGTTTTCCTCCTCTTCCCCCTGGTTATCAGCTACCTGAACAGCTTCCGCAAGCTGCTGGTAAACAGAGACAGCAACCTGGTGGTCAACACCCTGGATTTCAGCAATTACTGGAACAAGGTGGGGGCTATGATTCTGATGTACGTTTTCATCTTCTTGTGGTCCCTGCTCTTCATCATTCCCGGTATCATCAAGACTTTCTCCTATGCCATGACGCCGTACATCCTGGACGAAAATCCGGACCTGGGTCCCTCTGAGGCCATCCACCGCAGCCGCCTCATGATGAAAGGTCACAAGTTCGACCTCTTCTGGCTGTGGCTCAGCTTCATCGGATGGGGCTTCCTCTGCCTCTTAACCTGCGGTATCGGCACCCTGTGGCTCAACGGCTACATGTATACGGCTACCGCTGCCTTCTACGAAGAGGTAAAGGCAGAATATGCATTGAACGGAGGATTAGACTAAAGAACGCCGTTCCAGCCTTCAAAGGCAATCTGAGCGGTGGCAACGCCCTCCGGCAGAGTGCAATGAACGGTACGGGTCTCTCCCGGTTCCAAAGCAAAGAAATTGTCAGACCAAAGGACGGCTGGAATCAGCTGTCCTTTTTCGTCCAGCGCCTTCAGGATGTTCTGGTAAGCGATTACCTCGGAGGAATTGGCCAGCTTTACGCTGAAGCCGTCATCGGCCTTAATTACCTCCATGGACAGCTTAGCCTGAGGGAGCGCCGTTACGAAGGACAGGTCTCCGTACTTCTTGATGGGGCTGATGAACCAGTTGCTGGCGGCCCAGTCGTACACATTGTCCGAAGCGGGCAGGCAGTAGAAGTTATTGGCAATGAGCTGGTCTCCCAGCTTCACTTCCAGGGCCACAAAGCCGGGGCCTTCTATGCCCTCGAACACCTTCTGGGGCTGGCGGGGAATAAAGTCCACGGGCTTGTCGTCCCTGCGAACCAGTTTGCCGCAGCTGTCATATACCTTAATAACAGCTTCGTAGCTAACTTCGGGCATTACGTCGTTCACGGTGTAAACGGCATGCTCTCCATAATTATAGATAAGCTGATAAGGAGCCGTGGCTTTCTTGGTGCCATAGTAGCCGGCAGTAGGAGCCAGATACCAGTCGTACAGTTGCCAGTAGAAGGACGGCCAGGCGCTGTTCAGCATCCACTGAACAATGCCGGTGGCGTGGTCTATATGACAGCGGAAGGCCTCGAACATGGCGCGGGTGCCGTCGTAATCGGCCGCGTGGGCCTTGCGGATAAAGTCTTCAAAACCGGTGGCTTCTCCATACTGCCCGGCAATCACACCCAGCAGGATGCTGGGATTCATCTGCTTGCCTCTTACGCAGTGCTTCTCCCACACCTCGTTTACGGGCCAAAGATTCTCTTCGCCCACCATGCGGCGCACATTCTCCTTCTGCGGCATATTGAGGCCGATACCCGTCTCGGTATTAAAGCCGTAGGCTCCGCCCATCTTGGTATCTATATACCAATAATCGGGAGCCACATAGTCGTAGGGGCCTTCCATCTTCACACCGGAAGGGCCGGAAAGGGTACTTTTGCGGTTAGCGGCAGAGCAAAGGTAGGGCCGATAGTCAAGTTCCTTATATAACGCCAGGTAGCGGGTCTCCAGCTCGGGGGCGGGCAGCATATCGGAGCCCGTGAGCCAACCAATGATGGCGGGGTGGTTGCGCAGGCGGATAAGCTGGTCGTGGAAATAACGCACGGCCAAATTCTGCAGTTCGGGAGTGATGATGCAGCCGTACTTGCCGTCTCCGGGAAGACCGCACTGGCCGGGCCACTCCCAAAGGCAGCTCCAACCCACCAGATTGAGAATACCCATCTGGTCGCAGAGGTCGTACACGGTGTCGTCCATACCCCAGATATTCTCGAAACGAATACCGTTCAGGCCCATATTTTTCACCAGCTGCAGCTGCTGAAGGGTGGTTTCAGGAGTATTCTCCATGAAGAAATCGTCTGTCCAGCCGGCAGCTTTGAATAGAATCTTCTTGCCGTTTACATAGAACTGGCGGTGACCCAGGGAATCTATCTCACTGGTCACGTGCCTCAGGCCAAAGGTGACCTCCTTGCTGTGGCACTGGTCAAAGGCCATCTGCAGGTGGTAGAGTTCCGGGGTGCCCATGTCGTAAGGCCACCAGATGCGGGGGTTCTCCACCGCTTCAATCTGACGGATTACCTTGGTTTCACCCGGCTGCAGGCTCACTTTCTCAGAGAAACTGCCGCCCTCATACTGACCTTTGAGGGTGCCCTCTACGGGCTTGTCACTGCGGTTCACCAGGGTGGTGCGAACCTCAATGGCAGCTTCGGAAAGGTCTTCGGACAGTTCCGGACGCACGTATACATCCTGTACTTCCACGTCTCCCGTACGGATAATGGTTACCGGAGCAATGATGCCCATGAACTCGTCCAGGGCATGGGGGTTCCAATCTACAAAACCGTGGTTCAGGCTGCCCCAGGGGCTCTTATGCGTGCGAACCTCCAGCGTATTCTTTTCCATTTTCACCAGCGGGGTAATATCCCATTCTCTCACGGAGAACACACCCAGCGTGGTATCGGCACTGGCGATGAGGGCTCCGTTCACCAGCACATCGGCCGAATAGCCTATGCCTTCCATCTTCAAGATGTGGTGACCGGCGGTGCCCATAAACTGGGTGGTGAACACCCAGGTGCTGTCAAAGCAGCTCTTGTCTATGTCAAAGAGATTCAGCTGCTCCAGCGGATTCTCTCCGAACACGCCGGCCCGGTGAAGGACACCGGCCACGGTGGTGGGAACAGTTACTTCATAGCTTTCCGTTGCGCCTTCCTGCTGTAAGGTCCAATTAGTGAGCCGAAGGTCTCCCTGCTGGGAAGAGCAGGCGGCGAGAAGAAGGGTGGTTAAGAGAATGGTTACGCGTTTCATAGTACTAAAGGTCTAGAATACCATCCGGTATGGTTAGGGTTAGGATGTGCTTGTTTTCGTCCACTCCCAGCACCAAATCCTGGTGGAGTGGAAGCAGAATTTCCTGCCCGTCGGCCCTTTGAACCCAGAGGCAGGTGTTGCCGGGAATATCTTCAAAGGCCGATACGGAACCCACCTCCCGGCCATCCTGGTCACGGACGGTCCACCCGGTGAAATCTTCCTCCTGGTCTTCCTCAAAATAATCGGCATATACGTCGGCCCCGGACAGTTCGTCGGCGTCTTTCAGATTGCGCACGCCGGTGAGCTGAACGATGGCCCGGTTGTTTCCCTTGGGGGTAAAAGATTCAAAAAAGAAAGGAACCGGCAGTCCATCGAATTCGATGAATACCGGTTCCTGAAGGTCAATATCCTCTGGGGTTATGTCCAGAAAGCTCATAACGAGCCCGCCTTCCGTCCCGTTGGATTTAAGAACCTTGCCTATCCTCAGCATTTTATTCTGCCGGGGTTTCAGCGGCGGGTTCCTCGGCGGCCTCTGCAGCGGCTTCCTCGGCGGGAGCGGCCTCGGCGGCAGCTTCCTCAGCAGCCTTGCGGGCAGCCTCTTCGGCCTCTGCCTTCTTGGCAGCGATGGCCTTGGCACGGGCCTCGTTCACCTCAGCTTCAGCAGCCTTGGCAGCCTTGGCCTTAGCAATCTCGTCGTTCTTGATGCCAGTCTTCTTGGCAGCAATCTTCTTGTCACGCTCTTCCTTCCAAGCAGCGAACTTGGCCTCTGCCTGAGCTTCGGTGAGAGCACCCTTGGCAACACCTTCTGCAAGGTGCTTGCGGAGGAGAACACCCTCATAGGAGAGGAGACGACGAGCAACCAGGGTGGGCTGGGCACCTACCTTGAGCCAAGCCAGAGCCTTCTCACCATCCAGAACGATGGTAGCAGGGTTGGTGTTGGGGTTGTAGGAGCCAATCTGCTCGATGAACTTACCGTCGCGCGGTGCGCGGGCGTCTGCCACTACAATGTGGAAGAATGCGAAATTCTTCTTACCGTGGCGCTGGAGTCTAATTTTAACAGCCATTGTGAATCTGTTGTTTTTAAATAATAATTAATGCGTTGTGCCCCAACTCGTGGGAGGTTGCAAAGTTAGCAAAAATATTTTTATCTACGATATTTTTTTTGTAAGCTGCCACGAATCGGCCTTTCCGTGCATCTAACTTTTACTATGAAAAAGTTATTGATCTCCCTATTTGTCCTGGTGGGTATCTGTGGCTCCGCAGCAGCACAGAACCATCCGCACGAACTGAACCTCTACATAGGAGGATTCAATTCCCAGTTCGTGAACTACAATTATAACCTGGACTATTCCTCAGACCTGTACGCCCTGTATGAGCCCCAAACCTCCATTACCACGGGGCCGGTAATCACCCTGGATTACAATTACACCGTCCTTAACTGGCTTAGCGTAGGGCTGCAGCTCCACTACAACTATCTGAATGTCAACACTATGACAAGGATAGACTACAGCTATCATCACTACAAGAGCGATATGTTCAGTTTCCTTCCGGAAGTGAAGCTACGCATCCCCAGTTCGGCCCATTTCCGCCTTTACGGCAGGGCCGCCGTGGGCGTCTCCTTTGCCTCACAGTACGGTACCCGCTTTGCCTACGACCTGGTACCCATCGGCTGTGAATGGGCCGGCCAGCGTGTGTACGGTACGGCCGAAGCTGTCTTTGGCAGTGTCATCAAAGGCGGTCGCATTGGTATTGGTTTCAGGTTTTAAACGCAAGCAGTTATGAAAAAGATTCTATATCTCTTTGTAGCCACCGTGCTGGTTTTGAGCTCCTGTACAAAAGGCGCCGATATTGTCGGAGGCCACGACAACTATGTAGACACCCCCGGAGGCCAGTACATGATGCATATAGCCGACGACCTCATGGCCGGCGCCCTGGAAGACCTGGAGATAGCCCTGGACCTTGGAAAGACAGAGGTCACCTGGGCCAGCCGTTTATCCGGAATGAAAATAGTGGAGGCCGATGAAAACGTCTGGTACCTAAGTTTCGAGGGCCCCTTCGTTTTTGACGACCAGCCCTACCAGACCACCTTCACCATGACGGCCACCAAAGTGAATGAGGAAGAGCATGCCGATTGGGACGTCGTCATCTCCGGCACCCGCACCGAACGGGAAGGCTACCGCTGCACTTTCGAAAGCCTGGGCGC
>DFLI01000059.1:0-9911 GCA_002373715.1 Bacteroidales bacterium UBA3623 | reverse complement strand
TGTCCATGATTGTATTCAACAAAGACGGCAAGAAAGACGGCTGCCTGCTCACTTTTGACGGAGTTCCTTCCCGGGCACAATTTGTTCGCGGATTGTAAATATTCGCCCAAAAGTTTTGGGATTTCAAAAATGTATCTTATCTTTGCAGTCCCAAACTCTTGCGGATGTGGTGAAATGGTAGACACGCCACTTTGAGGGGGTGGTGAGCATTAGCTCGTGGAAGTTCGACTCTTCTCATCCGCACTTAAATCCAGGCTTTTCGGCCTGGATTTTTCGTTACTTCTGGAGTGGCCCTCGGCCCGTGAAATGTAACCACCTTATTTACTGGCAATTACGAAAATCCTCCTCCGTAGAATGCGGATGAGGATTTGCATAAAGCACACTGTATCAACCACTTCCATTTCACGGCCCAGGAAAAACCTATTGCAAAATTAAAAGGAAATACCCATCTTTGTCCTGCGGTTAAGGATGCCCGACAGTACTGCTACTCTGTAGCAGATAATTGACATGCTTATGAAGTACCGCACTTTTAAGAGTGGCATCCTGAACCACTGTTACCAAAGATCGGCCGACCACGGCCTCCTTTTCTACAGTCAAAGCGACTATCTGGTCTGGTTTACTACGGTTTGCACGGTCACACCCCGTCACAATATCAAGATTCTGGGGCTCTGCCCCATGCCCGACCATATCCATATGGCTGTGATTGCCCGGACTAAACAGGACCTTTCCCGTTTTATGGGACAAGTGAACCGTACCTTCTCCAAACTTCAGAATGATGTCTGTCACCTGAAGTGGGCTTGGTTTGAAAAGCCCTTTGGAAGTGCCCCTAAGGAAGGAAGCAAAAACGGAAGGAACTGTCTTCTCTATGTGGGGAACAATCCCCCCGAACGGCAACTGGCTCAGAAGGCCGAAGATTATCGCTGGACCTTCCTCGCCTACGCTGTGAGTAAACATCCGTTCTCTGAAAAGCTGGTGATCCGGAAGGCCTCCTGGCCCCTGCGACAGGCCGTTAAAGTAATACGCTCGCAGCGAATGGCTGAAAAACCGCTGAAATATAATCTGTTACAGCGTATCTCCCACAAGTTGGACATCCGGGAGAGAGAGCAATTAATTGATTATATCATCAGTACTTACGATGTGATAGATCATAAGGAAGCACTCCGTTTTTTTGATGGGAGTTACGAGAAAATGACCGCTGCATTGGCCCTCTCCACGGCCAAAGAGTACGATTTAAACGAAACGTTTGTGGGCTGGTCAGACAAACCTTACGCTACAATGACCCATAAGATTATGGAGAAATACAAGTTGGACGACATTCACGAAATGCTCTCCTGGCCTCAGGAACAAAAAGCCCAGGCCTTCCGCTTTCTGAGAACAACAACCCAGTATGTCCCAGAGCAAATTTCCAAATTTCTTCACTGGTGGGGAAAAATGTGATTAACTTTTCACGATTTTTGCGTCTGATAGGGCAGAGTATGGAAAACACGCTGGAAATAGAGCTCGCAGTAGTAAGGCCGAAGGTCCTGGCACTGACCCGGAAATTCTTCCGGGCATCGCGCCTGGAGGGAGACCCGGAAGACGTGGTGCAGGACGTCCTGATCCGTCTGTGGGAGGCCCGGCACAGCGGGGCCGATATCCGGAATCCGGAGGCCTGGGCCGTCACCATCACCAAAAACGCCTGTGTATCGCTCTGGCGAAAAGCCCGGCGTAACCGGCAGGAGCCGCTTCCGCATAGCCTCACATCGGCCGAGAGTGCAACTCTCCATATAGAGCAGGCCGAAGCCCGTCAGCGCGCCGACCAAGTATTGAATAGCGTCCCGGCTGCCACCTTGCGTCTCCTCCAGCTCAAGGCCAGTGGCCTTTCACTGGACGAAATAGCGGCCATTACCGGTCGGCCCAAGGGTAGCATCAAAGCCTCCATCTCCATAGCCAGAAAGGAACTTATTAAAAGTCTGCAGCAATAATATGAATCGCAAAACCTTAATAGAAAGATATCTATCGGCCGATGCCACTCCTGAGGAAGAGCGTCTGCTGGCTCAGTCTTTCGCCTCCTTCCCTCCCGAGGGAGAAGAGGAAAAGGCCGTCGCGGAGCTTTTGGGCATCATCGGCCCTGTTGAGACGGAACCTCTGGAAGAGGCCGGAGACCAGTATGACCAGATGGTCCGCCGTGCGCGCAAGCGGTCCATTAGAATCTGGAGCCTGACCCTTTCGGGTGTGGCCGCTGTTCTCCTGGCCGTGGTTTTCCTTCACCGGAAACCAGAGCCGGTTGAAACGGAATCTCCCAGTACCATGGAATGGCTACAACAACTTCAACTGATCTCCAACATGGACCCGGCCGAAGCCGAGGACTATGAGTTCAGGCCCGTTGGAGACGGTTTTATCATGACCGCCCGGTTTAAGGATGGCAGTGAGGCCTCCTACATCCTTACACCCATGGATGGCGGAAATACTTTCCATCTTGTATCAATGAATAATTAAAAACAGCATCTATGAAAAAGATACTCTTTATTATCGTCCTTATGCTCTGCTCCGTATGTTTATGGGGACAACAGACCATCTATGTTATCGACAATGTGACCGTTGAAAATTTTGACGGCTCGCAGCTGAAGGGAAAAACCATCGGCGATTACCAGATCACCACAACGGGAAAGGGCAACAAGGCCGTAACCGTCCACGCCATTACTACGGTAAAAAGAACCATGAGAAGCCAGATCATTGTCAATGATAATGGCAGGATCATCCTGAAAACCGACTCTTTGATGACAAAATCCGGAGTGAATCATTTCGGTTCCGATACTGGTCAAAATACTGTGTACATAGTTGACGGAAAAGTGGTGGAAGAATCCGAAGTCAAGAACCTGCCAACCAACCAGATTCATAGTGTAACGGTGGTCAAAGATTCCGAAAGCCTTAAGCAGTTCAACCTGGATGGGAGTTCTTCCGTTGTGAATATCATTACCAAGAGTGAAGAGAGTGCCAAGGAATTACTTAAGTCCCTTCCCGGTGCCAAAGTTGAGGAGGACGGCACCGTAACCATCAACGGTCAATCCGTGAAAAAAATCACTATCAATGGCCGCAATTACCAAGTAGCCCCCGCTTCCGCTCCCACTGAACCGTGAAACGGAACTAGTTAACATTCACTACTTTATGAAAATCTTCCTCCGCGTTTTGCGGAGGAGGATTTGTATAAAAACCGCTGTATCAGCTGCTTCCATTTCACGGCACGGCCTGTACGAGATAACTACTTGCCGCTTTTGAGCTCCATTTCGCCAATACCTATCGGAACCTGGAAGTTGATCTGGTTCCTTTCTTCTACCGTGAGCTCATTGAGGGGCTTCCCGTATACTTCCAGGGCTTTTTCGTTGCGGGCCTCCGAATAAACACGCATCAGCAGTTCCTGCATGCGAACGTAGGCGCCATAGCTGGTTGCGCGATCGGCCCCCAGGATGAAGCGGGTATCCTTGCCATGCTGTTTCAAGAAGGTCTTGGCCATTTTCACCATTTCTTCCTCGTCCTGTGTGGCCTTGTTCCCAAAGAAGATTTTGTCGGCCGAATTGAGACGTACCACAAAGAGGTTTTCCCGTTTGATGTCCTCTGTCGGAATCTCAGCCTTTACGGTGCCGCCGGGAGGCATCGGGGGCATATAGCGCGTTACCCCATCCCGGGCGGGTTCCCTGACATAGCGGATTTTCAGGGATTCCAGTTTGCGGAGCTCCATTTTCAAGTCGTCGATGACGCCCACGGGGACGTTGTCGGCGGCAATAATCTGGACGGTAGTCTGGGGCTCGCCGGCCTTGAGGACGGGGACAATGTCCTTGATCTGTTCCTTGGTATATACCTTTCCGTCGTTTTCCACTTTGCCGTCGGGCAGCACTCTCAACGCGAGGGCTGAAGATTTCTTTGCGTTGCCGACCTCCCTCCTTATAAAGTTGAAAGGAATGGTAAAGCCATAGGAAACCGGCTTTCCTTTATTGGTGGCGGGCGTCCACTTGGGAGACTGAGCCATCACGGCAATAACGGCGGCATCCAGCTCTGGACAGACACTCTCAATGACCCTGATATCCCTGACCGATCCGTCAGACCCAACTGCGAACCGGACTTTCATAGTGCCGGAATGCTTGCAGTCCCTCGGATAGACAATTCGCTGGTTCACCCATGCTGCAAACTTATTGGCATCTCCTCCCTGGAAAGAGGGCATGGTTTCCGGGTCCACCAGGAAGAATTCAACAAGATCCTCTTCTTCCGGATTGGCGTATTTGACAACCGTCACCTCATTCAGGGTGGTCTTTTTGGTAATGCGCTCAGACAAGGTATCTTGCACGGCGCGCAGATTTTCACTATCTTTGTCCACCGGGACATAGACGGTCTTTGCCTGAAGGCCAATGGCCAGGCCCACGAACGGGAGCAGATAGAGCACCCGCAGCCCCTTCACAAGGGGAGATTTGGATTTTGACATCATAGTAATACGATTTTTAAGGATACTGTGATTAAAGCTGTTAGCCACTGAGTAGCCGCTCTTGCTAACAGCTTTTCTTATTAGCAGATACTGATATTCCTTGATGTTGGCGCCTGCGCGGAGTACGGCGTCATCGGCCTCATATTCGTGCAGTTCCTGGAGGTCTGCGCGAAGCATCCAGATGGCCGGATTGAACCATTGGAAGGCCGAAAGCAGATCCACAAGCAGCAATTCCGCCGAGTGCCCGTAGGCAATGTGCGCCTTCTCGTGGGCAATGATGGAAGCGTGCGGGCCTTCCCAGTCCTGACGGGACAGAACAATGAATTTCATCCAGCTGAAAGGATCGATGTCCCGGTCGGTCACGATGATGCGGCAGCCGTCTTCCTCGCTCACTGCCTCTCCCTGCGCCACAATCTTCAAGATGGACAGGATGGAGACGATCACCCTTATAATTACAAAGGCAACGCCTGCCCAGAAGAGGGCGGTGAGCGCCAAGGGCCACCAGGGGGCCGATACCTCCCCTGCCGGGCCCAGTTCCAGGGTCAGGGGCTCTTCGGCCTCGAAGAAGACGCTCTCTGCGGCCTTCACCACTTCAATGGGTTTATGGATGGTGACAATGCAGAGCGGCAGCAGGAAAGACAATACGGCCGTACTTACCAGCACAATGCGGTTGAACCGGTGGAAAGTTTCCTTCCGGAGCATCAGCCGGTAGAACATATAGAAAAGGACCAGGGCAATGGCCACTTTTACCTCATAGATAAGGAATGCAGGCATCTTATTTCTCCTTTTCTACCAGTTCAATGAGTTCCTTGAGTTCTTCCACGCTGATCTTCTCTTCCTTTACCAGGGCAGAGACAGCGCTGAGATAGGAGTTGTCAAAGTATTTGTCAATAAGGCCGATGAGCGAGCGCTGCTTATACTCCTCCTTTGTAACCTTGGCGAAATACTGATAGGTGGGGCCATAGGCCTTGTGGTCCACAAAGCCTTCCTCTTCCAGCGTACGCACTTGCGTGGACAGGGTAGAGAAGTGAGGCTGGGGCTCCGGATACAGTTCCCGGAGCTCTCTCACGAACAGGGGGCCCTTGTCCCAAAAGTGATTCATAATCACCTCTTCTTTCTTGGTCAGTCGTTTCATAAGCAAGCTCTTTTTCGCAAAGGTAACTAATTTTTTTAGTTATGCAACTATTTTTCTTTAGTTTTTCGCTCAAATGCTCTCGCCCCTACGCGCACCGTGAAATGGAAGTGATTGATACTATGTGTTTTATACAAATCCTCCTCCGCGTTTTGCGGAGGAGGATTTGTATAAAGTATTGAATGCTAACTAGTTGCATTTCACGGCACGGAACAGCACGGCACGACACGACACGGCACAACCGGCCAAGCACCCCTACGCCTTGCGGCCGGTGAAGTGGTCCATGACGGTGTAGAGGCCGCAGATGTCTCCGAACACGAAGTTGAACCAACGGTAAGGGAAGATACCCTGCATGAGGCGGATGAAGTGGGAGGGGAAGTTGATGCCGCGGTAGCCCAGATTCCATTCAATGGCACGGAGGGTTTTGCGGGCCACTTCCTCGGGAGGAAGGATGCGGAAGAAGGAATGGATACCGTCGAACATGCCCGTGTTAATGAAGTACGGGGCAATGGTGGTTACCTTCACGGGGCTCTTCTCGCGGCCCAGCTCAATACGCAGGCTTTCGCTCCAGCCGATGGCAGCCCACTTGGAGGCGGCATACAGGCTCATCTTGGGAAGGGCCAGCATACCGGCCGATGAAGTGACGTTACAGATATGACCGCAGCCGCGGGCCTTCATATCCTTCAAATAACGCAGCGTCACGAACATGGCACCCTTAGTGTTGATGTCGAAGGTGCGGTCTATGTCCTTGTCTGTCTGCTCGGCAAAAGTCTTGTTGTTGGTGATGATGCCTGCGTTGTTGATGAGGATGTCCACATCTCCGCAGGCAGCTTTGGTGGTCTCGTAGGCCAGGTCTATGGATTCGGGGCGGGAAATATCGGCCTTGTGGCCATACACCTTGCCCAGGGCGGAAAGCTCTTCCACGGTGGAGGCGATGGCGGCCTCATTGATGTCCCAGATGATTACCTTGGCCGCACCCTTTTCCAGGCATTTACGGGCCATGATTTTACCGATCCCGGAGCAGGCTCCAGTGATCAAAACGCTTTTTCCTTGTATTTTCATTTTATTCTGCGCTCATTAAGAGCATCTTTTTGATAATGCTGAAGAGACTGTAGGGCATATACCTGAACTTGAGATCTATCCAGGTAGGGCTCTTGATTACGGAACGCTCGTGGCTGAAAGCCAGGAAAGAGCGCTCGGAATGATAGCTGCCCATGCCCGAATTGCCCACGCCGCCAAACGGCACTTTGTTGTTGGCAATGTGCATGATGGTGTCGTTGATGCAGGCGCCGCCGGAAGTGGTGCGGCCTATGATGTCCCAGCCATCGGCCTCTTTGCCAAAGTAATAGAAGGCCAGGGGCTTTTCACGGCCGTTCACAAAGCGAATCACCTCGGAGCGGTCCTTGAAAGTCATGATGGGGAAAATAGGGCCGAAGATTTCCTCCTGCATGACGGGGGCCTCGGGGGAAACCTCGTCCAGAAGGGTGGGCTCTATCCACAGAGAATCCTTCTGGTGGTGGCCTCCGGCGATGATTTTTCCATCGGCCAAATAGCTTACCAGGCGGTCGAAAGCGCTTTCCTTCACAATGTGCACAAACTTATCCGACTCCAGGGTTCCCATGGGGTAGAAGCTGATGAGTTCCTTCTTGAAGGCCTCTACAAAGGCGTCTTTGATGTCTTCGTGCAGGAAGAGATAGTCCGGCGCTATGCAGGTTTGGCCGCTGTTCAGGCACTTACCCCATACGATGCGACGGGCGGCAATCTGCAAATTGGCGTCCTTATCTACAATGCACGGGCTTTTGCCTCCCAGCTCCAGCACCATGGGCGTGAGGTACTTGGCCTGCGCCTCCATGGCAATGCGGCCCAGGGAAGGGCTGCCGGTGAGGAACACCAGGTCGTAGCGGTGGCGGAAGAGTTCTCCGTTCACCAGGCGGTTGCCCTGCACCACGGCCACAAACTCCTCGGGGAAGGTGTCGGCAATAAAGGCCTCAATGGTTTTGGACACGTTGGGGACATAGGGAGAGGGCTTCAGAATGGCGGTACAGCCGGCCGATATGGCCCCCACCAGGGGGTTCAGCAGCAGCTGCACGGGGTAGTTCCAGGGGCTCACGATGAGCGTGCAGCCCAGGGGCTCCCGCACAATGTAACTGGAAGAAGGCAGCACGGTGAGGGGCGTACCCATGCGCTTGCGACGGGCCCATTTGCCCACCTTGCGAATGGCTTCTCCAATTTCTCCGTACACCAGGCCCAGTTCCGTCATGAAGGCCTCTTCGTAACTCTTGTGAAGGTCTTGCCAGAGGGCGTCGCACAGCGGCTTTTCCCATTTGGCCAGGCCCTTGTTGAATGCTTTCAGTTGTTGTTTACGCCATTTGACATCCCGGGTGGTACCGGTGGCGTAGAAGGCTCTCTGTTTTTCTACGAGCTCTTGAATACGCTCGGGGGTTGAATTTTCCAGTGCCATAGTTCAGATTTTAGCGGCACAAAGTTAATAAAAATTTTATGTAACTTTGTAGCATTATGGCCGATAATTACCTGGAAAAGCGCCAGCAGGAGCTGGCAGAAAGGCGCCCAAAAGTGGTGCACCCCCATCCCTCGCTGGAGAGTCTTCTCAAGCGCAACCGCAGCTACCGCGGCTTTGACGCTTCGCGCGTGGTCACGGAGGCAGACCTCCTCAAAATGCTGGAAGTGGTGCCCTGGGTGGCCTCCGGCATGAACGCCCAGCCCCTTCGCTTCAAGCTGGTAACGGGGGCCGATGCAGCCCTGGTGCACCCGCTGGTAAAACTGGGCGCCGCTCTCCCGGAGGAGCACCTCCCCCACCCCGGCGAGGAGCCATCGGCCTATCTCATTGTATGCTCTGCCGCCAGCGGGAAGGTGGTGGATATGGACTTGGGCTTTGCTGCACAGAGCATTCTCCTGAAAGCCGTAGAGATGGGCCTGGGCGGCATCTTCATCCTGAATTTCCAGGCCGACGCCCTCCGGGACGCCCTGCAGCTTCCCCTGCCTCCGCTGGCCGTCATCGGCCTTGGAAAGCCCCTCGAACGCATTTTCCTGGTGCCTGTAAAAAAAGGCACCGACCTTAACTATTATCGTAAGGACGGCGCCCACTTTGTTCCTAAACTCCAGGTGGAAGACCTGGTTCTCTAATAGTCCGTTACAAAGCGGACAGAGGCGCCGACGTAGCAATAAGCTTACTTCTTCACTTTGAACAAATCACGGCAGAACCAGGTCATGGTCTTGGGGAAACGGTCGGTTTCCACAAAGTCAGTGTCTCCCTTCACATTGTTCACAGCTACCTCCAGAACCGATTCTCCGGATGCATTGTCAATGACGCTCAGCGTTCCGTAAACACTGATATAGCAGCTTCCCATAATGCCGGGGCCCTGGGAACGCTCAAATTTGTCCACTTTCAGAACTACCTGATAGGGAGCATCTCCTTCCTTAACCAGCTCCATGCCGGTGGTGTACTTATTGAAGGCATCGAAGAAAGCGTCGTTCATAAGACGCATGCGCTCGTCATAATCTCCTTCGCACCAGGTTTTGAAATCACCTTTGTTCTCTTTGGCAAAGACGCCGTTGTTCACAAACTCGGCCTGAGACACATCAATGGTCCAGGTAGCGGTAGCATCCTGCTTAAAAACATCCATGCTTCCCTTGGTTACCTTGAAGGGCTTGGCAGCAAAAAGGGATACAGAGGCCAACAGAAGGGCCGAAACGAGAAGAATTCTTTTCATGGCTTATAGTTTTAAATATTCATTAACGTAGTATAGAGGTTTCAAAGTTAATAAAAATAATTACCATTACTGCCTGCAGGAGGGAAATTCTGCTATGAGCCGAAGGCGAAAGGGTAAAGGTATCCGACTATCGGATTCCGCTTCGCGGCATCCGACCTCCACTCCGCGGGGGCACTTTCGGAGCGAAGCGACAGGGCCATCAGGCCCGCACCGCCACTTCTGTGGCGGGTCCCTCCCCCGAGGGGAGGGATATAGGGAGGGGGTAACGTGGGAGGAGGTTACTACCTCCAACGAAAAACAGGCAACCGCAAAGCGGAAGCCTGTTTTAAAGTGGAGGTAGTCGGATTCGAACCGGCGACCCTATGCTTGCAAAGCATATGCTCTACCAGCTGAGCTATACCCCCGGGGCATTATTGACATAAAAAAAGCCGGTCTGGTAGCCGGCTTTTCGGTAGGCCCTGGCAGAGTTGAACTGCCGACCTCTACATTATCAGTGTAGCGCTCTAACCAACTGAGCTAAGAGCCTATATAATAATGAAAGACTAAAAGTGCAACCTTGCACTCATGAGCGTCGCGTCATCTTGGACAAAGC
>DFLI01000014.1 GCA_002373715.1 Bacteroidales bacterium UBA3623 | reverse complement strand
TAACTTTCGGGGTTCATGTCAAATGCGCTGCCTTTTTTGTGGTGCTGGGAAGAATCGAACTGCCGACACATGGATTTTCAGTCCATTGCTCTACCATCTGAGCTACAGCACCGTGGTTTGGGATTGCAAAGATAGTATCTTTTTTTGAGAGTGCAAAAAAATTTTTAGTAACTTTGTATGATTTGAAAAAATGGCGAATCATATTGGCGGCCGTGGGCGCATGCCTGCTTTTCCAAACGGAAGGCAAGGCGCAGCCGTTCAGTAATTTAGGAACAAAAATAAGGAATACGTTCACGGGGTACAACCCCAAATTGGATTCCGTCTATGTGTTTCAGCCGTTCCGGGGCTGGGATTTTTCCCTCACTTATAAAGGCCGATGGGACGGTGTGAATCTGGAAATCCCCATTGTGGTGGATATGGGCAACATCCACGACGAACCCACCATCCATACCACTTTGGTGGACAATTTGTCCAACCATGTGGGCGTTCGCGGCGGCTACGGGCCCCTTTCCATTGGATTCTCCGTGGCAGTAAGCGGCAAGAGGAAGGGAAACCGGAATTTCTCCTTCAACTGGATCACAAACAGCTTGAATTTGCAGGTATACCATGCCAGGATACTGGATACAGCCACTTCCGTTGCATCTTACCCTGACAGAGAGGATATGGCTCTGCCGGATGTTGCTTCCAAGGCCAATATCTGGAGAGTAAGTGCCTACTATGCCTTCAACCACCGTAAATTCTCCTATCCGGCAGTTTATAGCGGGAAGATGGTGCAGCGGAAATCGGCCGGATCCTTTATGGTGGGCGCCAAATTCCATTATTCCAACCTGCTTCTGGACGATGGTAAAAACCCCGTGAGCGCGCTCATGCTCAACCTGCGTGGCTACACCACCAACCAGTTCTCGCTGGGTGCCGGCTATTCCTTCAACTGGGTTCTCTTCCACAGGGATGCCGCTGGAAGGAAAGACATTGGTGACCTTCGCAACCTCACCTTTAATATTACAGCCATTCCGCTGGTTACGGTGGTGAATAATCTGCGAATGACGCATTATTCCGAGAATCACGGAAATGTGCGCATTAACATGCGCGGCTATGTGCAGCCTAATTTCCTGTCCCGGGCGGGCATTTGCTATGCCATCGGCCATTTATACATTACCAGTTACTTTGACTTCCATTTCAACCGCTTCCGCACCAACACCATTACGGAGAAAGAGTTGGAGAAGGCCCGTGTTGTTTTCGATGGCTACACCTCCTACCATTTCTCGGTTACCGGCAAACTGGCCAACTGGTCAGGCGGACTGGACCTCCATTACCGATTCTAGACTTTGAAAAACATGTCCCTTATTCCTCCCGACAAAACCAAGAGATGGAAGATTCTCTCTACGGAATATCTGATTAGAAGGCCCTGGCTCACCGCCCGTAAAGACCAAGTGTTGCTGCCGGACGGAAGGGTAAATCCCGAATATTATGTGGTGGAATACCCTGACTGGGTGAACGTCATTGCCATTACGGCCGACGGCCACTTTGTGATGGAAAGGCAGTACAGGCACGCTGTGGGCATGACCTGTTACGAACTGCCCTGTGGAGTTATGGAAGAGGGCGAAACGCCCCTGCAGGCCGCTCAGCGGGAGCTGGCCGAGGAAACCGGTTACGGGAAAGGGGAGTGGACCCACCTGATGGATATTACCCCCAATCCCAGCTCCATGTCTAATTTTACACACTGTTTCCTGGCCAGGGGCGTGGAAAAGATTGGCCAGCCGCATTTGGACGCCACGGAAGAGTTGGAAGTGCACCTGCTAACGGAAGAGGAGGTGAAAACCCTTCTGAAAGAGAACCAGCTCATTCAGTCCCTTATGATTTCTCCTTTGCTTAAGTATTTTTCCGGATTATGATGGAAGCATTTATAAAGGCCGTCAGGGGTATCCTGCCGGCCGACAGAATTTATTCAGACGAACTGCGCACCCTTGCCTGGGGAACCGACGCCAGTGAGTACAAGCTAACCCCAAAGGTAGTATTAAGGGCGGCCGATGAGAAGGAAGTGTCACAGGTATTGGCCCTGGCTTCTAAAATGGGCCTTCCCGTCACCTTCCGGGCAGCGGGAACCTCCCTTTCCGGCCAGGCCGTCTCTGACAGCATCCTACTGGTAGCCGGCAAGCACTGGGAGAAGTGGCAGTACAACGAAAAAGACGCCACCATCACCCTGCAGCCCGGCATTGTAGGTGCCAAGGTAAACCAGCATCTGGCGCCCTTCGGAAGGCATTTCGGCCCGGATCCGGCCTCCATTGGCAGCTGCATGGTGGGCGGCATTGTGAGCAACAACGCCTCCGGCATGAGCTGCGGCACGCACGCCAATTCCGACAAAATGCTCCTGAGCGCCCGCATGGTATTGGCCGATGGCACCGTCCTGGACACAGCATCCGAAGAATCCCGCCAGGCCTTCCGGGAAAAGCATCCGGAGATTATCCAGGGAATAGAGGCCCTGCGCAAAGAAGTACAGGCCGATGAAGAGTTGGCCCAGCGCATCCGCTTCAAATACTCCATCAAGAACGTAACGGGCCTGAATCTGAGGCCTCTGGTGGCCTATGAAGACCCGTTTGAGATTCTTGCGCACCTGCTGGTGGGTTCCGAGGGCACCCTGGCCTTCCTTTCCCAGGTGACGATGAAAACCCTTCCCATCGCCCCGTACAAGGCCAGCGCCATGATTTATTTCCCGGACATCGTAACGGCCGCCAAGGCCGTGGTGGCCATGAAGGCCAATGAAATATCGGCCGCAGAGCTTTTGGACAAGCGCAGCCTTACCTCGGTGAACGACCCTCATCTGGAGGCCGATGTCCCCGATTTAACCGCCGTTCTCACCGAAACCCAGGCTCAGACGCCCGAAGCCCTGCAGGAGCAGATTGAGGCTATTACTCAGACGCTGAAGCCCTTTAACGTGGAAGTACGCTTCTCTACAGACCCCAAGGAAGTGGCGCAGTACTGGGCCATCCGCTCGGGCATTTTCCCCACGGTGGGCGGCCTGCGAAAAGAGGGAACCACCTGCCTCATTGAAGACATCGCCTTCCATATTGAAGACCTTCCCGCCGCCACGGCAGACCTTTCGGCCCTGCTGGACAAGCACGGATACGAGGATTCCTGCATTTACGGTCATGCTTTAGAAGGCAACTTCCATTTCATTATAAACCAGGCATTTGAAACAAGGGCCGATATTGAACGCTACGACGCCATGATTCGCGACGTAGTGGAACTGACGGTGTCCAAATACGACGGCTCCCTAAAGGCGGAACACGGCACCGGACGCAATATGGCCTCCTTCGTAGAGTACGAGTGGGGAGAGAAGGCGTTCGGCCTTATGAAGCGTATCAAAGCCCTGCTGGACCCGCTGTGTATCCTTAACCCCGGAATTATCTTCAACGAAGACAAGGAGTGCTACCTGAAGCACCTGAAAACCCTGCCGGTACTGGTTCCTGAACACGAAGATATGGCAGAGGTATATGCCCGCCTGAACAAGTGCATAGAATGCGGTTTCTGCGAAGTGAACTGCGTTTCCTGCGGCTTCACCCTCAGTTCCCGCACCCGCATTGTGGTGCAGCGTGAGATTGCCAGAAGGAAGGCAGCAGGGGAGCCTTGGGAGGCCTTGGAGAAGGCTTTCAAGTACCCCGGAGAGGTAACCTGCGCCGGAGACGGCCTTTGCTCCACCTCCTGCCCCATGGGCATCAACGTGGCCGATTTAACCCACGAGCTAAGGCGCAACGCCATGGGCGCCGCCGGCCGTTGGATGGGCGCCTGGGTGGCAGAGCATTTCCGCGGCACCAAAGCACTGGTAAGATGCGGACTTCCCATGGGACACCTGGTTCCCATTATTCCTAATCTTCCGCATCCGGTAACAGTGCGTAAACCCGTACAGCAGAGTAAGAAGCTGAAAGTGGTTTATTTCCCCAGCTGCATCAACCAGACCATGGGAACAAGCTACAGGGATACGGTAAAACCGCTGGCGGAAGAGATGGTGGAACTGCTGAATAAGGCAGGCTATGAAGTCATCTTCCCGCCTAAGATGCAGAGCCTCTGCTGCGGCACCATCTGGGAGAGTAAGGGCATGCCAGAAGTGGCCGAAAAGAAGGTGAGAGAGCTGGAGGCCGCCCTTTGGGAAGCATCGGCCCAGGGAGAATATCCCGTTCTTTGCGACCAGAGCCCCTGCTTGCACCGCATGCGCAAGTGCATCCAGAAGATGAAGCTCTACGAGCCCGCCGAATTCATCCACCTTTTCCTGGAGAATAAGCTCAAATTCCACCCCACAGACACGCCGGTGGCCGTTCACGTCACTTGTTCCACCCGACTGATGGGCCTCAAAGACGTTATCGTGGGCCTGGCGAAAAAGTGTTCCAATAATGTGTATGTGCCCGATGAGATTGGCTGCTGCGCCTTTGCCGGAGACAAGGGATTCACGCATCCCAAGCTGAACGCCTATGCCCTCAGAAAGCTGAAACCCTTCCTGCAGGAGCACGGTGTGAAGGAAGGCTATTCCAACAGCCGTACCTGCGAAATTGGCCTTTCCACCAACGGCGGAATTACCTATCGCTCTATTGTTTATCTGGTAAATGCCTGCACTACGCCCCAAGATGCTCAATGAGTATCTTGATGCCAATGCAGATAAGAATAATGCCGCCCAGTAACTCTGGGCGCATTTTTTTATTCACCACGTCTCCAAAGCGCACGCCCAGGGTGAAGCCAATGAGGCTCATACCAAAGGACACCAGGCCGATGGTAAGAAGGGGAGTGGCCATTTGGCCGATGGTCTCGTACCCCGTACAGGCGTAGGTAATGCCCACCGCCAAGGCGTCTATACTGGTGGCTACGGCCAGGGCCAGCTGCGTTTTGGCATCCCGGGGGTTCATGTGGGCTTCGTCCTCCGGCTTGAAGGAATCAATAATCATTTTCCCGCCGATAAAGGCCAGCATGCCAAAGGCAATCCAATGGTCTACGGCCTCCAGATAGGAACTGAAGCGGGAAGTAAGGAACCAGCCAATGAGGGGCATGGCGGCCTGGAAAAAGCCAAAGAGAACGGCCATACGCAGCATCACGCCCGCTTCGCGTTTGCGGATAATAACCCCGCAAACCACCGAAACGGCGAAGCAATCCATGGCCAGCGCCAGCGCTATGAGAAGGTGTTCCAGCATAAAAGGTTTGCAAAGTTACTGAATTTATTGTAGTTTTGTTCTGAAAAATTCAACAATATCTCCCCATGAGGAAACTGATATTGGCTATTCTCGCTGTCCTGGCGGCGTTTTCCTGCCGCGAGCGCCCGGAGCCCTTCTGCACCGGGGACTTGGTTTTTGTGGCCCTGCCCATGAGAACGGTCAGCGGAGAAGACAGTACCAAAACCACGCTCATCCATGTGGGCATTCTGGATGTAGACCAGCTGGATTCCCTCTGGATAGTGGACGTTACCCTCAAGCACGGTGTCATGAGGGACCCTCTGGACACCTTCTTCCGGGACTTCACCCGCTCTAACGGCAAACTGCCGGAAATGATAGTGATGCGCCTCAAAGACACCTCTCACGTTAAGGAGTATGTCCAAAACGCCAAGTCTTACATCGGCCAGCCTTACGATTTTGATTTTCTGCCGGATAACGGCGCCCTGTACTGCTCAGAGCTGGTTTACGACAGCTATGTAAAGCCGGACGGTACCCACATTTTCCAGGAAGTTCCCATAGATTTAACCGATGGGAGCGGGGAGATAGGTCCTTATTGGGTACGGCTGTTCGAGCGCATTCATTATCCCGTTCCGCAGGGCAAAATGGGAACTACCCCCGAATCCCTGCTGGAATCCGAGGAACTGCGTCCCGTTAACAATTCTTTGGTAAAATAACTTAGTCCCGCTTCTGCTTGAACTTGCGGATAGGATCACAGGTGAGCCCTATTCCCAGCTTGTTGAAGGTTTTGCGGTCTACTTCGCTTAGCATAACGGCAGAGTGGACCTGTGCGCCCACCAGATTGGGCAGCTGGTCCAGCGCCAGTTTGCAGTTCTCATCAATGAGGCTCATCATGGAAATGGCCACCAGCACTTCGTCCGTGTGCAGGCGCGGATTGTGGCCGTGCAGGTACTCCACCTTGGTTTTCTGGATGGGGCCAATCATGGTCTGGGGGATGAGCTTGATGTTATGGGCAATGCCGGCCAGGTGCTTGAGGGCATTCAGGAGAAGGGCCGAGCTGGGTCCCAGCAGGGGAGAACTCTCGGCGGTAAGGATGGTGCCGTCTTCCAGTTCGATGGCAGCCGTAGCACTGGCGCCACCGTTCTTTTCCAGGCGCTCCCGCACGGCCACGGTGGTTTTGCGGTCGTCGGTGGTAATCTTGGCGCGCTTCATCACCAGGGCAATCTTGTTCACCTCGCTCTCCGTGGCCTTACCATCGGCAAAATTGCACAGGGCCGTGTAATAACGGCGGATGATTTCCTGCCGGGAGGCCTCGCAGCACACTTCGTCGTCGCTGATGCAGTAGCCAATCATGTTCACGCCCATATCGGTGGGAGACTTGTAGGGAGCCTCTCCGTAAATATCTTCAAACAGGGCGTTCATCACCGGGAAAATTTCAATATCTCTGTTGTAGTTTACAGCCGTTTCTCCGTAGGCTTCCAGGTGGAAGGGGTCAATCATATTCACGTCTTCCAAATCGGCCGTAGCGGCCTCGTAAGCCATGTTTACGGGGTGGGTGAGGGGCATGTTCCAAACCGGGAAGGTTTCGAACTTGGCATAACCGGCCTTGATGCCGCGCTTGTTCTCCTGATACAACTGGCTCAAGCAAACGGCCATCTTGCCGCTGCCGGGGCCGGGGGCCGTAACCACCACCAGGGGTTTGGTGGTTTCCACATAGTCGTTCTTACCGAATCCTTCGTCGGAATCGATGAGGGCCACATTGTGGGGATATCCTTCAATGGTGTGGTGGTAATACACCTTGATGCCCATATTCTCCAAGCGCTTGCGGTAGGCTTCTGCACTGGCCTGGCCGTTAAAGTGGGTGATAACCACGCTGTTCACGCTGAGGCCGTGGTACAGGAACTCATCTCTCAGACGGAGAACGTCCATGTCGTAGGTGATGCCTAAATCTGCCCTAATCTTATTCTTCTCAATGTCTACGGCGCTGATAACGATGATTATCTCCACATCCTCCTTGATCTGGAGCAGCATCTGCATCTTACTGTCGGGGTGGAAGCCCGGAAGAACGCGGCTGGCATGGTAGTCGTCAAAGAGTTTGCCGCCAAACTCCATGTACAGTTTATCGCCAAATTTGGCGATGCGTTCCTTAATGTGCTCAGACTGAATCTTGAGGTATTTCCCGTTATCGAACCCGTATTTCATATAGAAGTGTTTTGCTAAATACGGGACACAAAATTAAGCTAATTTCTCTAAACCTGCAAGACCAGTTTACTTACTTCTGTAGAACTTTTCCAGCTTATTCTTTTACAGTTTCCCGAAAACTGCTACATTTGCTCAAAAGACAGTTGTTATGAATTCATTCCTCACCCTTGCTGCCAATCGCTATTCCTGCCGCTCCTTCACGCAGGAGCCCGTATCCGAAGAAGACATAAAAACCATCCTTGAGGCCGCGCAGCTTGCTCCTACGGCCGTGAACCGTCAGCCTGTACACATCTGGGTGGTTCAGAACCAGGAGCGCCGCAATCAATTAAAACAGGCCACGCCGTATACGTATGATGCGCCGGTGATTTTCATCGTTGGCTGTTGCCCGGAGGATGCGTGGGTAAGAAAGTACGACGGAAAGAACGGGGCCGAGGTGGATGCGTCCATTGTGGGCACGCACATCATGATGGAGGCGGCCGATTTAGGCCTGGGATGTACCTGGGTGGGCTCTTTTGACCCGAAGGTACTCAAAGAAGTGCTGCCCGAGCTAGGGGAGTGGGTGCCCGTTGCCATGTTCCCTGTGGGCCACATCAACGGCCAGCCTTCCCCCCGTCACAGCGAGCGCAAAGCGCTGGACGAGCTGGTTACAAGGGTGTAGGGGAGGATTTGCAGAATCAGAAAAAAGCATTACCTTTGCAATAGCTTCGAGTAAGTTAGAGGGCATTACGGTGCGCCTCCTTGCAGGGGACCTTTGGGTGCCCCTGTATTTTTATATATACGTATCACCTCTATTCCGTTGAACGTGTGCAATTTTCGCCGCGCACGGCACACCCTATGCCGATGCTAATAAGCTTGTGTTTCGGACACCAGGCATCCCACTCCCGCGCCTTCCAGAAAGGAACGGCCCTGCTCCTAGACGATAATTTGCGGGAGTATCTCAAAAAAGCATTGCCGATTTAGAAAAACACATTACCTTTGCAATAGGATTCGTCATGGGGAATTCGGGTAGAAGGGATGACAACGCTCTCAAAGCAATTTGATGCGAGCCCCC
Organism: Bacteroidales bacterium UBA3623; assembly: GCA_002373715.1. Classification (GTDB taxonomy): domain Bacteria; phylum Bacteroidota; class Bacteroidia; order Bacteroidales; family UBA932; genus Cryptobacteroides. Next base: position 8,164 of record DFLI01000014.1, on the reverse strand, counting down.
AAAAGTCGCTGCCTAAGCGGCTTTTATTTAAGAATTTAAGCGATTCTACGGATTCGTGCTGCGGGGGGAGTTTTTACTCCCTACCGCTTTTTTTTTTGAAAAACAAGTCCGCACGAAACAAAGATAGAAATAATAGGGGATTTGAGGTTGATTATTGTCTCAGAGCCGACATCACGGCATACCCTGTGCCCTTCGGGCCGGTACGGGCCTTCGGCCCTATCCCTCCCACCGCTTCGCGGCGGGCCCCTCCCGTTCACGAAGACACGGGCGTCTACGCCGCCCGAAGGGCACAGGGTATGCCGGGAATAATCTAGGAGGGAAGCAGGCATAACCTATTCATTATTTTTTCATATCTTTGTAGAGACTCACCCTCACCCATGCAAAAGTTCTATTATTCTGAATCGTTTTCCTGTTTCCTTAACCAGGATGCCGAAAGCATTTTGGGGAGTCTCAGTGGGCAGAACGAATTCGATCTTACATTAGAACAACGCGATGCATGGAACCAGGAAATCACTATCATGAAAAAGGTAGTGGGGTCACTAGGAACTGATGGGAGCATCATCTTTGAGTACACAATACCCCGTCTAGGAAAGCGTGTTGACGTGATTCTACTCCTTGAAGGGATTGTTTTCACAATTGAGTTCAAGGTTGGCGCAAAGGATTTCCTGGTTAACGACAAGGAACAAGTATGGGATTATGCGTTGGATCTGAAGAACTTCCATGAAGAGAGCCGAGATAGGGTCATTGTCCCCATACTCGTAGCGACTGAGGCACCAGAGACGGAATGTCAGACAGAACCAGGCTTTTTCAGTTATTACGACGACCAGGTATACTACCCCCTTTTCTCCAACTCCGAAACGCTCTTGCCCCTCATAAAGAATGTTTTGCTTTCAGAGCCAGGTCACACACCTATTGAAACACACGAATGGATTTTCAGTCGGTACAACCCCACACCAACGATTATCCAGGCGGCATCGGCGCTGTACATGAACCACAGCGTGGAGGATATCACCAAGCATGAGGCCGATAAAGCGGGTATTGACACCTGTACTCAACTCATCTTGAACATTATCCGACAGTCCAAGGAGCTGCATCAGAAAAGCATCTGTTTCGTGACAGGTGTACCTGGCGCCGGGAAAACGTTGGTAGGACTCAATGTCGCCATCCAACAGGAGCAGGGTGACCTTGCAGTTTACCTGTCAGGTAACGGTCCGCTCGTAAAGGTACTTACAGAGGCGCTTGCTCGTGACAAGGTAAAGAAAGAAAAAGCAGCCGGTCGTCGCTGCACAAAGACCGAAGCTGAACGTCAAGTGAGCCGCTTTATTCAGATTATCCACCGCTACCGTGATAACATGCTGGCCAAGTTGAAGGTCCCTATCGTAGACTCTACCATAGAGATTGACCCTCAAAAAGTGTCAAAAGCAGCTCATTCAAATGCGGCAGAAGTAGAAAACGTGGCCATCTTTGACGAGGCCCAGCGAATGTGGGATATGCGGCACTTGAGTGCCTGGCTATCTCGAAAAAAGGGACTGGCCAACTTCCCTATGTCAGAAGGAGAATTCCTTATCTGGTCACTAGATCAACACAAGGATTGGGCGACAATAGTATGTCTTGTTGGCGGAGGACAGGAGATTAATTCTGGCGAGGGTGGAATCGGTCTTTGGATACAAGCACTGAATGAGACATTCCCGGATTGGCAGGTTTATATTTCTGATAAACTCACAGATAAGGAGTATGCAGAGGGAAGCGTGGAAGAACTGCTGAAAGGAAATCCCAATGTTCATATGGAACGCAATCTCCATTTGGCGGTATCTCAGAGGTCTTATCGTGCAGAGACACTATCTCTCTGGGTGCACCAATTGTTGGATTTGGATATCCAGGCTGCAAGGAACACATATGCGGACATAAAGGATCGTTATCCAATTGTTCTTACACGAGATTTGAGCAAAGCAAAACAGTGGCTTAGAGAACATGCAAGAGGTTCAGAACGTTATGGAATGCTTGTTTCATCTAAAGCATTCCGTTTGAAGCCACTTGCAATTGATATTCGTACTCAGGCTGATATAGTGCCCTGGTTTTTGAATCCTATTACCGATATCCGTTCATCTCTGTTCTTGGAGGATGTAGCCACAGAATTTGATATTCAGGGATTGGAGCTAGACTGGACGTGTTTGGTCTGGGATGGCGATTTCCGATATGACCCCAAGCAAAACTGCTGGCAGCATTTTAACTTCCGAAGCGACCGTTGGCAGAATATCAACCAGCCAGAAGGCCGTGCATATCAGTTAAATGCATATCGTGTTCTTCTCACCAGAGCACGACAGGGTATGGTGATTTGCATTCCAGAAGGAAATGCAGACGATGCCACCCGATTACCCGATTATTATGACCCTACTTTCGAATACTTTAAGCAATTAGGGATAGAAGAAATATAGCATATGTCTGACATCGAAATTATTCAGGAAGAGTTGCGACGTTTTACGCAGGAGCGCGACTGGGACCAGTTCCATAACGGGAAAGATTTAGCTATAGGCCTTTCCGTAGAAGCATCAGAGCTTCTTGAGTGCTTTTTATGGAAAAAACCTGATGACGCTAACCCGGAAAAGATTCGTGAGGAATTGGCAGATGTCCTGAACTATGCTTTCCAGATGGCAGACAAATATAACCTTGACATCAAGGAAATCATGCTGGAAAAGATTCGTAAGAATGCGGCTAAGTATCCAGTAGAGAAAGCAAAAGGCTCTGCAAAAAAGTATAACGAATTGTAGTATAGATATGAATGCTGCACTTAAAATACTCGATTTGGCATTTCCAGGGGAACAAGATCAGCTTGCCTCCATGGAACACGGGATTAATTGGCCTGTGGTTTACCTTATTCATAATGACGACGAAATTTATGTAGGAGAAACCACTAGCGCGCACACCCGCTATCTTCAACACGCAGATCCTAAAGGCAAGAATTACGAAGAAAGGAAACGTCTTAATCACATAAAGATAGTATTTGATGATTCCTTCAACAAGTCTGCTATTCTTGACATTGAGCAGAGTCTCATTCGTTTGATAGAAGCCGATTCAGCCATTCAAAAGGAACTAGGCCAACCTGGGGAGCATTCCCTCCAAAATAAAAATGCTGGTCAATCGTACCAGCATGATTATTATAACCGTGCTCTTTACCAGGGGAAAGTGGAGGAAATCTGGAAGAAGCTGTTTCTGGGGAAATTGGTTGCCAACTCATATGATTCTATAAACAATTCGGATCTTTTCAAGTATTCTCCATATACAAATCTGACCGCAGAACAGGAACTGGTTTGTAGAGATGTTATCCGTCATATGATATGCTGCCTATCAACTGACGAACCAGGAACAACCATTATTAAAGGAGTCGCTGGTACCGGGAAGTCGATAGTGCTGATTAATATGATAATGACTCTCCTTAAAAGCCATTATCTGAAATACGATTATGACCCTGAAGAAGATTCTGATGATGATTTGGACGAGCGTTATGCTCTTCACTGTGAGATAGAAAGATTTCTCAAATTGTGGAAGGGAAAGACGGGGTATAATGACTTAAAAATTGGATTCGTTGTCCCCATGGAGTCTATCCGGAGCACATTCCAAATGGTTTTCAAGTACTCCTCGACGTCGGTCAAAGGAATGAAAGTCAAAATGGTAATCGGTCCTAATCAAGTAGTAACGAAGAAAGGGGAGAGGGAATATGATGTGGTCTTTGTAGATGAGGCACACAGACTGAAGCGGAGACTTGCCATGTCCGGAACTGAGATGAATGCCTTTGACAACTGCTGCAAAAGGCTGGGATTGAATACCAAAACTGCCAACCAACTTGACTTTATCCTAACAAAGACAAAGTATCAAGTGATGGTTTATGATGAGCACCAGTCTATCAAGCCCACTGACATAACGAATAAGGAGTTTCAGGGGCGGCTAAATGGCCGAAACGTCTGCGAGAAAGTGTTAAAATCGCAAATGCGTTGCAATGGCGGGGGAGAGTTTACAGAATACGTAGAAGCGGTCTTTAATTGCATGGAGCCCAAAAGAAAAACTTTCAGCAATTACGATATAAGGCTTTTCTATGACCCCAATAATATGATAAGCCAGATTATTGCCGACGATAAGAAATATGGACTTTGTCGTACTTTGGCAGGTTATTCTTGGGAATGGGTCTCATCAAAGGAAAGGGTAGGCGTGAAAAAGGATGGATCCCCAAAATACAAAAAGAGCAAAAAATCCTTCCGGAGTATTACAGATTTGAAAAAAGCCGGAAGGGATTATGATATAATTTTAAATGGAAAAGGGTATTATTGGAATCTTAATTCTTCACAATGGATTCTAAAAAGCTCCCCGGAGGAAATCGGTTGCGTTCATACAACACAAGGGTACGATCTTAACCATGTCGGAATAATCTTTGGGAAAGAGATTGACTTTGATTCCCAAAAGAATGAACTGGTAATTAATCGTAAGGAGTTTTATGATGCAAAGGTCAAAGAAGGCATCGATGATAAACAGCTTAAGACATTCATAATCAACGCATATAAGGTTATGATGATGAGAGGAATAAAAGGTTGTTATCTATATGCTTGTAATCAGGGCCTTCAGGATTATCTTGAAAGATTCTTTCCATTAGCATAATCCACTTTTATCGACTTGTATAATTCCGACATTTGTTGAAGTTCTGAGAAAAGTTATTTAAGCTTGCGCCACAGTTTGGCTCAAGCTTTTTTTAGCTTTGCACCGTAAACTTGTTGCTGTATGAAACTGGAAGAAGCCATAGTTTTCCTCCTCGCCAATGCCGGATATGGTATGCGCATGGAGCATATCGCCCGGGAGATTAATGCTCAGGGCCTGTTTACCCGTTGGGATAAAGAGCCGGTATCCAGCCCTCAGGTTTTCGCATGCGTGATGTCGCATCCTAGCACGTTTGTGAAAACCGAGGGCCTGGTGCGGCTGCTGATGTAAGTAATAGGCCACAACAATCGGCCCGTATCCTAACTTGCCACCTCGACAGTTAGAAGTAGCAGTAAGGCCGTTGTTTTGTCGAGGCGGCAACGAATAGCCTCTATTTGCCCGAAAATGCAGCCACCTTGACAGTCAGAAGTCGCTGTATAGCCGTTTTTGTGTCAAAGCGGCAGGGGAGGCACACCCTATGCCCTTCGGGCGGCGTAGACGCCCATGTCTCCGTGAATGGGAGGGGCCCGCCGCGAAGCGGTGGGAGGGATAGGGCCGCAAGGCCCGTACCGGCCCGAAGGGCATAGGGTGTGCCGCTCAGGTTATTTGAGCCTGCAAATGGAAATCTAAACTACTGGAAAAGAGCAGTTATGACCGGTACTATATCTTTCATTCTGTCCCTGAAGATGATGGCTCCGGTTTCTCCATCAATGAGCATCATGGTTGGGATGCCGTGGAGGGCATAAATCGTCATCATACCTTTGTCATTCCTTCCAGGATAAGTATCCCGTACATTTACCCAGTTCATTCCACTTTCCGGGAGGAAGTTCTTCCAGTTCTTCTCTGTTACGTCTTCCGAAACGGAATAAATCTCAAGGCCTTTGTCATGGTACTCTTTATACAGGGCTTGCAGTTTGGGAATGGATTCTCGGCAGGGACTGCACCAGGTGGCCCAGAAGTCCAGGAGAATGTAGCGATTGGCGGGGTTGTTCACCACTGAGCTCAGACTGATCAGATTACCGTCGATGTCCGGGAACTCCATATCAATGAAATAGTTCGGGGTTTCGCTGCCTTCCGGTGCGGGCTCGGTTCTTGCACGGCGGGTGAGTGTTTCCCTAAACTCGGTCACATAGGGCTTGGCTGCAAGGTCGGCAGAGAGGTGGTCAAGTACTACCAGGCCCTGGGCAGCCGTGGCGCCGTTGGCGTCGGCCATATAGAGAGCCAGAATGCCGGTTTCTTCGGCATTTAGAACACTGTCCCGAATGGTTTGGGCAGCATCCGGTTCTCCGTTTTTATCCAATTGACTAATCTTTCGCAGCAAGTCATTGGACGGCGTGCCTGTTGCATAGGCGGCATAATCCATTTCATCCGTTGCATCTACATCGGCCATAATGGTTCCCGGTTCCAGGAAGAAGTCCTTCAGCTGCTCATTATCTTCCGAAATGAGATACACGTGGGTGGGCGCAGAAACATTGGGGTGGAACTCATATGCACCATCCTTAACCCTTGTTTTTGCAATAGCCTTGTAATGGTCATATTGGTCCTGCAATTCGAGTTTTGTTCCGTCCTTCAGGCCTTTAACGGAGCCTTTCACGGTGCAGTATTCGGGCTGGGACTGACATGCGCTGAGACCCAAAAGCAGCGCGCACAGGGGAGAGATAATTGAATTTTTCATGATTAAGTATCGTTTTATCAATGACAAATATAAGCATTTATACCAATATTTAGATAAATTACGTATATTTGATACCGAAATGCTCGCTTTGTGGCGGGCAAGGTGTATTATTTATCGGAAACTATTGATTATTAACATGAAACAAACCCCAATCCGCTACTGCGCCTGGCTGTATTTTTATTTTCTTGATGCCGGCAACACCCAGTACATCCAACTCAATGAGAATGTGAACGGAGAAATCCTGCAAAAGGCCATTGATGAGACCGTTAAGGTACATCCCTGGGTGAATTTTGTACTGGACATTAACGGAGCGGATATCACCTATAAGGACGCGGGAACGCGTTTCAAGGCGGTGGAAATGTATGGCCCGGCCAATATTGGCGGCGCTTTCGCAGAGGGGCGTATGTTCAGTATTTCCTATATCGAGAACAAAATCTGGATTTCCTACTTCCACGGACTCACCGACGGCGTGGGCCGCAACCGTGTGTATGATACCTTGATGTACTACTACTTTACCTTCAAGAACGGTAAAGAGTATGACTCCACCGGTATTTGGCTGAACGACGGCACGGTTCGCGAGGGCATGTTCGACGACCTGGGAGACCAAGTGTATGAGGTCACTCCCGGCTTCGTTCCCAAACCGGCCCCGAATGACGAGGATATCTTCTATATGCCGGAAACCCTGGAGGTGGATAAGAGCCACAAAGATGCCTTCGTGGACGAAGGAGCCAAGATGACGCGCTACCACCTGGATTTCAAGAGCGCGGAATTCATGGCCTTCTGCAAGGAGAATGGACATTCTCCTGCATCGGCCTTCCAGGCTATTATGGCCCGTGTGCTACAGGAGATGTATCCCAGCAACAAGAAGCAGTTCACTGCTGCCCTTCCCGTAAACTGCCGCACGGCCGTGGGTATTGAGAACACCCACCGCAACGGCTGGACCTTTGCCTTCCAGTCCGTTTTGCCGGAACAGCTGAAGCAGAGCGAGTCTGAACTGGGTGCTCAGCTTCGCGCAGACCTGAAGGCGCTTATCTCTCCGGACCAGCTCAAGAGCACCCTCAATGCGTACAATGCCATTACCAAGGAGGCTGAGAAGTATTCAGATTTCCGCGAGCGTATGGCCTTCTATGCCAAGAATTATAACACCTTCATCGGAACTTATGTGTTCAGTTACATCGGCCGCCTTTCCGACCACGGCTATCTGAACGAGATTGAGGATGTATGCTGGACATCGGCCATTCGCCGCATTCCTATGATTACCATGGTGGAAGTGGGGGACGAGTTCTCCATTACCTTCCTGCAGAACTTCGAAACCGACAAATATGCCAAGGCCGTGGCTGCTGCCCTGGAAAAACTGGGCATCCCGGTTACGCTCCTCAAGAGAATGGAAAGCCGTGGCCACGCCCCGGTGGAATACAAGCGTTATTATGGTATTCCGGAGCCCGACTTCATTGATTCCGACTCCAAAGTGACGGACTCCTTTGAAAGCCGCATCAAGATGAAGTCTCTGCTCTCCAAGATCCGTTCTTCCCGCGAGGCTTCCAGCTATATTGAGCCGGGAATGACGCTGGGCGTGTCCGGCTTCACCCTTTCCGGTTATCCTAAAAAGGTGGCAAAGGCCCTCTCCATGAAGGCACAGAAGGGAGAGCAACTGGACCTGACCGTGTATTCCGGTGCCTCCCTGGGAGACGATTTTGACGGCCTTCTTACCCGTTCCGGCGTGCTGAAGTGCCGCATGCCTTACCAGACCAACGCAGACCTTAGAAAGGCCATTAACGAGGGCAAGGTAAAATATGTGGATATGCC